>NZ_LR778302.1 GCF_902813185.1 Denitratisoma oestradiolicum | reverse complement strand
AACAGGCCGCTTTCCGGCCGGCGCCTCGTCTATCGCGTGGCTTTCGTCTTGGCCCTTCAGCGGCGCACGGTAGCGGCGGCCGACCTGGTGAATCGAGCTGCCCAGGCGACCGACGCGCTCGCCGTCGTTGTTGTGTTGTTCTGTTGTATGGTGTATATTACAACATAACAACAACAACACTTTAACCCGACCTGAAAGGAGTCTTGCCATGGCGAGCGAAGCGATCATCACGGAAGAGTTGATTTGTAAGGCGGCCGAACAACTGGCTGCCGAGATTGCGGCCGACGGAACGAGACGGTGCGCGAGCTGTTGGCGAAGTGGACCAGCACGAAAGGCGGCAGCTACGCCACCATCGGCCCGGTGCTGCGGGCGTGGAAGGCACGGCGTAAGGCCGCCGAGTCGGCTGAGCCGGCGCGAGGCCGCACCCCAGGCGGTGCTCGATAAGGTGCAGGGCTGGGCCACCGAAATGTAGGGTGTGGCCCTGAGCTGGCTAACGGCCGCCTCGCGCGAGGCGTGAGGCACTGGAGATGCGCGGCCTCGATCTGGAGGCCGAGACCGCCGAGGCCCTGGCCCTGGCCGAGAAGCGCGAGGACGAGCGCGACGACGCCTCGCCGGCAGATCGCCGAGCTGGCCGACCAGCTCACTACCGCCCAGGCCGAGCGTGAGGCTCAGACCGAGCGGGCGGCAGCGGCCGAGGCAAGCGGCCGAGCTGGATAAGCGCGCCCAGGAGCCGCACGACGACGTGAAGGCCGAACGTGCGCGCCGGGACCACGCCGACGAGGCGCGCCGTACCGTGGAGGCTGAGCTGGCGACTCAGCGTGCCGATGGCGCCCGGCTAACGCAGCGGGCGGCCGACCTGGAACGCGAGCTGGAAGCGCACCGCGAGCGTAGCGCCGTTGCGCTCGACCAGGTGCGCGCCGATCTGGAGCGTGTGCAGGAGCAGGGCAAGGCCGACGCGGCGGCCGCGCGTCAAGAGCATGCCGAGGCCCTGGCGGCCCTTCGCAAGCAGCACGAGGGCGAGCTGGTGCGGCTGAAGGACGCCCATCAGCAGGCCATGCACGAGCAGAAGCAGCGCAGCGTCGACGTGATCGGCAAGCTGGAGGCGTCCAAGCAGCGGATGGAATCCGAACTGAACGCCGCGCGGAAGGGAGGCGCGCGAGGCGACGGGCCAACTTGGCCGGCTGACCGGCGAGCTGGATGCCCCTGCGTACCCAAGTCGCCACCCAGGAGGCGACGATTCGCGGCTTCACGAAGAAGGGTGATAAGTGATGGCAGAGAAGACGAGGATTGCCTGGACGGATAGCACTTTCAACCCGTGGATCGGATGCACGAAAGTGGGGTTGGGTTGCGATCATTGTTATGCCGAGGCACTGATGGACAAGCGCTGGCACCGCGTTTCCTGGGAAGCGGCCAGCCGCGCCAGCGCACCAGCGCCGCGAACTGGCGCCAACCGTTGCTGTGGGAGAGGGGCACGAGGCGTTCGCACTGATGCATGGTCGCCGCCGTCGGGTCTTCTGCGCGAGCTTGGCTGACGTGTTCGACAACGAGGCACCGGACGCTTGGCGCGCTGACCTGTTCGCGCTGATCGAGGCACACCCACACTTGGACTGGTTGCTGTTGACCAAACGTATCGGCAACGTCCGTACCATGGCGCCGGCCGCCGGCCTACCTGCGAATGTATGGCTTGGCGCAACGATGGTGAATCAATCCGAGTACGACCGCGACGTACATAAGTTGCTGGCCGTGGAGGCGAGCGTCTGATTTGTGAGCGTTGAGCCGATGGTAGGCGCGATCACGGGCGGCGATGCACTGACCGGTGTGGACTGGGTGATTGTGGGCGGCGAAAGTGGTTTCGGTGCGCGCGCCGATTCAGCGCGGATGGATCGACAGCCTACGGCGTGAGTGTGCTTCGGCCGGCGTGGCCTTCTTCTTTAAGCAGTGGGGCGGACCGACGTCGACGGCCAGGGGCTGCGTGCTGGACGGCGCAGAGTTCAAATCCTGGCCCACTGCCGCACCAGTTCGCCCAGCACCCCGCCAAGACGCGCCCGTCTGGTAACTGGAGTCATCTTTCGCGCGCGAAAGCGACTTCAAGCCACGGGCCGCAGGTCTTCGACCGTTCGCGGGCCGGCTTCCTTGATGAGCTGCGCCAGTTGTGCGCGCAGCGCCGGATCGTTCAGCCCGTTCTCCGCGTGTTCGAGCGCATTGCGCAGCCACCAGCCGCGCTTGCAGCCCGAAAGCGTCTCCAGTGCCTTCAGGGTTGCCCGGTACAGGCCGAAGCCGGTTTTGTAATTGGCGGGTGCTTGCATTGTTGATGCCTTTCTATGCTTTCACGATGCTTTCATTTTATCGCGTTACGCTATTGACGGTCAATAGTTCGCGGGGTAGAATAACGGCATTGCTTCAGTGATGGAGCGATGCCCCGGCAGGGGTGACGGTGAGCAGACCAGACCCCAGCCGTTTAGACCATCTTCAACCCTTCCGCATAAGGACAGCGACCATGCAAACCGCCCAGGCCGACACCACCACACAAGCCACGGATTACCCGCAATGGGTGATTGTTGAGAACGCCGGCACCGATACCGAAGACGTGGAGCGACCACCACACGTTCAAGGCCGCGCTGAAGGAGCTGGAGAGTTGCGGCGGGACGGATAACGGCTTCGACCTGATGAAGCGCCTCCCCGATGGCACCCTGACCACGGAATTCTGACCCCATGCGCTGCATCGACCTCTTTGCCGGGGCCGGTGGCTTCATTGAAGAGCGCGCGCCTGGCCGCGCGCGCGTCGTGTGGGCCGCAAACCATTGGCCGCTGGCCGTTCAGTACCACCAGACCAACCACCCGGATACTTGGCACGAGTGCCAAGACCTCCAACAAGCCGACTGGCGCGCGGTGCCCGCGCATGATGTCGTGCTGGCTTCGCCAGCCTGCCAAGGGCATTCGCGGGCAAGGGGCCGCGAGCGGTCAGCATCATGACGCGCTGCAGCAGCTGGCTTGGGCCGTGGTGGCTTGCGCGGAATACCATCGCAGCCCGGTAATCCTGGTCGAGAACGTGCCCGACTTCGAGAAGTGGGTTCTCTACCCGGCTTGGCGCGATGCGCTGCGCCGGCTGGGCTACGCCGTCTCGCCGCATCTTGTCGATGCAGCGGATCATGGCGTGCCGCAGAATCGGCAGCGTCTGTTCCTGGTCTGCACGCGCTCGCGGCGGCCGCTACGCTTGTCGCTGCCGCGCCGCACGCACCGGCCCATTGCCGACGTGATCCAGTGGGATGCCCATCCGTGGAGCCCGATCCTCACGCCCAGGCGCAGCGAAAAGACCTTGCGCCAGATCGCGGTGGGTCGCGCCGCCCACGGCGACCGCTTCCTGATTCCTTACTATTCCAGCGGGAGCGGTTTGACCGGCCGTAGCATTCACCGGCCGGTCGGCACTATTACGACACGCGACCGTTGGGCGGTGATTGAGGGTGACAGGATGCGGATGCTCGCGGTGCCCGAGGCGCGCGGTGCGATGAGCTTCCCGCCGTCCTACGTGCTGCCGAGTGTTCCACCGTGATGCCATGCACTTGCTTGGTAATGCCGTCTGTCCTGTGGTGGCCGCGGATTTCCTCAATGAGCTGCGCTTGGCGGCTTGATTGTCTTCCTGGGGCCTTCGCCTCCTTGCCCGGTCCTGATCGACCCCGGACCCCTTGGCGTCTCCCTGCGGGGCCGGGCTTTCGTGCTGCGCATCGAGCCGTCGACCGGCAGAGCCGGTCTAGTCTCGCGCCCTGGCGGGCTTCAATCCCTGACGCCTTCGCGCCTGCGGCGCCGCGCTGCGCTTGCCTCCTGGGGATCGCTACGCGAACCGCCGCCGCGCGGGCTTGGCGTCCCCTGGGCGCCGGACAGGGCGAGCCCTGACTGGCTGGGCCTGGCGGTCTGGTCGGGCGACTTTCGCGCGCGAAAGTCGGGAACGTGGATCTGAATCCGTGGTGTGCCGGCGCTGGTGCGCTGAATCCGCTTCGCGCGGGGCCGCACTGCACCGCTCCTTCGCCTTGATTCGTCGTCATGGTGCCCTCCGGCCGGGCTTCTCCGGTCAAGGGCCGGGCTGCGCCCTGAAATCCTCACCCGTTCGGTGCTCGCCTGCGGCTGCGCTCCGCGTGCGGCTTCCGGTTTCACCCTTGACCGCGCCCGTCCTGCGTGCCCTGGACGCCGAGGCGATAGGTGAACGGTGCAGTGCAAAGGCCGGCCCGCGCTCCGCTGGCCATGTGGGTGCTCGAAGGGGTAGGGAGCATGCGCCCCTGCGGGCGACGAACGGCGAGACAGGGGCCTGTTCCGGCCCCCAAACCCCGACCCGAGGGCTCCAGGTTCCGGTCGGCAGGGGGAGAAGCGCAAGGCCGGGAGGGGCAAAAAAAGATGGGTTTTTCTTCGTCAAACTATTGACGGTCAATAGTTTTATGGTAGAATATGCCTCATGGTGTAGGAACAAAGAACGGTTCTTCACCAGGTACTCAAGACCTGTCATCAACCCAGCAAAGGAGCTTCGATCATGGCCAGCATCAACACCTTCACCATCGTGGGCAATGTCACCAAGGACGTGGAGCTGCGCTACACGCCCAGCGGCACGCCCGCTGTGACCTTCACCGTTGCCGTGGATAACGTCTATTACGACCGCGACGGCAAGAAGCACGAGGAAACCGACTTCATTCCGTCACCACCTACGGCAAGCGGGCCGAGAACGACGCCAAGTTTCTGAAGAAGGGTTCCATGGTGGCCGTGATGGGCCGGATTCGGAGCTGGTACAAGGCCGACGAGCGCAAGGGTGGCTTCAACTTCGAGGCCGAGAACGTGCAATACCTGAGCCGCGCTGGTAACGGTGGCCGCCAAGGCGGCGAGGCTGGCCCGCAAAAGGCCCAGGGTGCCGAGGGGCACGACGACTGGATGCGCGACTACGACCGCGCCGAGCAGTCCGGCAACCCTGGCCGGCGCCGCTGATTTTCCGCCCTGGCGCGCCAGGCGAGCAGGCCGATGCGCCAGTCCTTCAACCCTAGACCGTCATCAACTCCCAGGAGAACACAAATGCAACTCGCAAGCCGCTTCCGCAACGCCACCGGCACCCGTGCTGATCGTCCGCTGTCCGACGAGGAAATCCGCGCCGTGGCCCCTCGATCTTCGCTGAGGCCGCCCACGAAAGCCGCTCTTCGCGGTACACCACATTCCGACCATCGACGTGCTGAATGGCCTGCGCCGCGGGGGCTTCCAGCCCTTCATGGCTTGCCAAACCCGTGTCCGCGACGACGGCAAGCGCGAGCACACCAAGCACATGATCCGCCTGCGTCACGCCGACCAGATCGCCGGCCGGGAGGCGAACGAAATCATCCTGCTGAACAGCCACGACGGCACGAGCAGCTATCAGATGCTCGCCGGCATGTTCCGCTTCGTCTGCCAGAACGGCATGGTGTGCGGCGGACGACGAACGATATTCGGGTGCGCCATAACGGCGACGTGGTGGGCGAAGTCATCGAAGGCGCCTTCAAGGTGCTGGATAGCTTCGAGACCATCGGCGAGCAGCGCGAAGCCATGCAGGCGTTGACGGTCAATCCCGGCGAGGCAGGCCGCCTTTGCCCGTGCTGCGCTGATGCTCAAAGTACGACGAGGACGCAGGCGCCGCGCCGGTCACTGAAACCCAGGTGCTGGCCCGCGCCGCTTCGAGGACCGCCGCGACGATATGTGGACCACGTTCAATCGCGTGCAAGAGAACTTGCTGAAAGGTGGCTTGCGCGGCCGCAACCGTGCCGGCCGGACCACGACCACGCGCCCGGTCAATGGCATTGACCAGAATGTGAAGCTCAACCGCGCCTTGTGGGTGCTGGCTGAAGAAATGCGCCGCCTGAAGGGCTAACCCGAGCCGCCCGGCCACGCTGTACGCGCGGCCGGGCCTCCCCGCCACTACACGAAGGACGACACCATGAGCAGCCACCACGAATGGGCCGCGGAAGTCACCGCCCGGCACGACGCGCAAAAGCCCTATGCACCCGAGAACGGCCAGCCCTTGCGGTTCAAAGCCGGCGATCCGGTGATCTACACGAACCCGGCGGGCATTGAGTTTCCCTTGCGCGTCACCGGCTTCTATCAGCGCCCGGCTTCGCCGTGCGGCCAGTACGCGAACGGCGCGCGCTACCTGCTGGACTGGGATTGCCCGTGGTTCCCGGTTCCTGAATCCCGCTTGCGCCTGGACGAATCCCGCGCCGTGCCCGAGCTGGATGCCGCCGCTGCGATCCGCTGACGCACACCAGGGCGAGCAGGCCCGCGCGTGCGCGTCACCCTTAGACCATCCAACCCAAGGATATGGCCATGAGCAAGACCACCACCGACACCGCCACCAACGAACTGATTCGCCACGCCATCGCCGCATGGGGTTACTTGGTGCGCTGGGGTTCCCGCCTGACCCTAGCCGAGTTCGCGGCCGCGATCCGCCGCCACTCGACCCATGGGCGCGCCGAGACCCTGGCCGCCGCGCTCGAATCGGCCACGGGCTTTGTGGCCCGCGACTGGCGCGGCTTCCGCGCCAACTGGCAATGCTGATGACCCCCGCCCGCCTGCGCGGGCGGGCGCTCTTTGGGCTGCGCCCCGCCGCGCGGCATCCTGCTGCGCTAGGCCGGTACGGCTTCGCCGTCCGGCGTGGCCCTTCTCGGGTGTTCAGCGTGGGCGTGAGAGCTGGCCAGGGCTTCGGTTCCCGCAAGCCGAAACGTGGGCTTTGCCTGGCGTGTGCAAAGCGCGGCATGACGCAATGGCGGGCCACGGCTACGGGAATGCTCCGCTGGTGCCAGTATTGCCAGCACAGCGAAGGGCAGGGCGTCTATGACCTGTTACACCAGAATTCCCGCCGTCGTTAGGGCGTCTCCCCTGCGGGGCCGGGCTTTCGTGCTGCGCATCGAGCCGTCGACCGGCGAGCCGGTCTAGTCTCGCCCCTGGCGGGCTTCAATCCCTGACGCCTTCGCGCCTGCGGCGCTGCGCGCTGCGCTTGCCTCCTGGGGGATCGCTACGCGAACCCCCGCCGCGCGGGCTTGGCGTCCCCCTGGGGCGCCGGACAGGGCGAGCCCTGACCGGCTGGGCCTGGCGGCCTGGTCGGGCGACTTTCGCGCGCGAAAGTCGGGAACGTGGATCTGAATCCGTGGTGTGCCGGCGCTGGTGCGCTGAATCCGCTTCGCGCGGGGCCGCACTGCACCGCTCCTTCGCCTTGATTCGTCGTCATGGTGCCCTCCGGCCGGGCTTCTCCGGTCAAGGGCCGGGCTGCGCCCTGAAATCCTCACCCGTTCGGTGCTCGCCTGCGGCTGCGCTCCGCGTGCGGCTTCCGGTTTCACCCTTGACCGCGCCCGTCCTGCGTGCCCCTGGACGCCGAGGCGATAGGTAGACGGTGCAGTGCAAAGGCCGGCCCCGCGCTCCGCTGGCCATGTGGGTGCTCGAAGGGGTAGGGAGCATGCGCCCTGCGGGTCGACGAACAGCGGACAGGGGGCCTGTTCCGGCCCCAAACCCCGGCCCGAGGGCTCCAGGTTCCGGTCGGCGGGGAAAAGCGCAAGGCCGGGAGGGTGCAAAAAGATGGTTTTCTTCGTCAAACTATTGACGGTCAATAGTTCGCGGGGTAGAATGACGGCATTGCTTCAGTGATGGAGCGATGCCCCGGCAGGTGACGGTGAGCAGACCAGACCCCAGCCGCTTAGACCATCTTCAACCCGTTTCACGAGGAAGACCGACATGCAGACCATGACCGCCACCTATTCGCCCGATGACAACAAGCTGCGCCTTTACAGCTCTTCGCGCCTGGACAGCGCGACCTATGAGCGCGTGAAGGCGGCCGGTTTCAAGTGGGCACCGCGTCAAGAGCTTTTCGTGGCGCCGATGTGGACGCCGGCCCGCGAAGACCTGTTGCTTGAGCTGTGCGGCGAGATTGGCGACGAGGATACAAGCTTGGTTGAGCGCGCCGAGGAACGCGCCGACCGGTTCGGCGACTACAGCGACAAGCGCGCCAGTGATGCCGAGTCGGCCCGCAGGGCTGTTTCCTCCATCGCTGACGGCATCCCTTCGGTCAGCCGATCCTGGTGGGGCACCACAGCGAGCGCCGCGCGCGCAAGGATGCCGAGCGGATCGAGAACGGCATGCGCCGTGCCGTGAAGATGTGGGAAACGTCGGAATACTGGAAGCACCGTGCAGCCGGCGCCCTGCGCCATGCGAAATACAAGGAATTGCCGGCCGTCCGGCATCGCCGCATCAAGGGCCTGGAGGCCGACAAGCGCAAACAGGGCGCGCGATTGCCGAGGCGGAACAGTTCCTGAAGCATTGGCGCGCCGAGGGCCTGACGCTCGACCAGGCCAAGGCCATCGCCAACTATGACCACATTTCCCGCTGCTTCAGCCTGACCGACTATCCGCGCAACCCGCCGGCTTCGCAGTACGAAGGCGCCATGTCTCTTTGGTCCGCCCTCGATGGCGGCATCATCGACGCCGCGCAGGCCCGCGATATCGCCATCCCTGCCCATGAGCGCACGATGGCATGGGCGCGCCGCTGGCTGGAGCACTACGAGAACCGCATCGGCTACGAACGCGCCATGCTGGACGAGCAAGGCGGCCTGAAGGCCGAGGGCCAGGACATCCAGCCCGGCGGGCGTGTCCTGATTGATAACGAATGGCTGATCGTGGTCCGCGTCAACAAGAAGGACGGCAAGCCCGTGAGCGTCACCACCAACGCGCGTTATGTGCGCGTGCGCGGCATCGAGGAAATCAAGGAATACCAGGCCCCGACCGCCGAACAGGCCGCCTTGGTCGAGAAGGCCACCAAGCTGCCGCCCTTGGTGAACTATCCGGGCGAAGGCTTTGCCCATATGACCAAGGCCGAATATGACCGCGTGCCCAAGGACTACAAAGGCACCAACAAGATCAAGGCCACGGACACGGCCGGCGCGCATCGCGTCCGCACCTGCATGGGCTGCTACTGCATGCCGAAGGAATCGGACTTCAACAAGCGCCATTCCTACCCCAATGTTTTCATCACCGACGCCAAGCGCGTCGATCCGCCGGCGGCCGTGGCCGCCGAGCCGGTGAAACTGGAGCGAGTGCCGGCGGCCGTGGAGCCCTGCGGCTACCAGACCACCGCGACGACGTGCAGCAAGCCCAACGTCGCCGGCCATCAGGCCATCGACTGCGCCACTTGCGAGACCGGCACCGCGCAGAATGAAGCCGCCAAGGCGGCGGCCGAGAACCGGCCGCAGCCTTCCAGGCTATGCGCGACCAGCTCAAGGCCGGCGGGTGCAGGTTGTGAGCGCCCGCAGCTCTTCCCCACCCAGCGCGCCTGGCTGCGCGCATGGTGGAACTGGCCGACATCGAGCCCGGAATGCGCGTGCTGGAGCCGAGCGCCGGCACTGGTCGCATTCTCGACCAGTTGCCCGAGGGCTGCGAAGTGGTGGCCGTGGAGATTAACGCCTCTTTGGGCGGCCGCCTCGATGCGACCCGCCGCGCCGTGGTGATCGGTGACTTCCTGCAATGCACGCCCGAAACCCTGTGGGGATCATTCGACCGCATTCTGATGAATCCGCCCTTTGCCCTTCCTGAAGCCGGGCGGCAAGCTGGTGGCGATCTGCGCCAATGGGCCGCGCCAGAACGCCCAGCTCCGGCCGCTGGTGGAGCAGCGCGGCGGCGAATGGGAAGACCTGCCGCCCGACACCTTCGCGGACTCCGGCACCGCCGTGAACATCGCTCTTTTCACCTTGACCGCCTGACCCACCACCACACGCCCCGGCTTCGCCGGGGCCTCTCAGGGAGTACGCACCATGCACCCGATTTTCATGCCTTGGGTTGACCTGCTGCCGGAGGTGGGCGACCCGATCCGCAACGACCGCGACCACCTGGCCGCCGCGCTCGCCGATGCCGAGCTGCTGGAGAAGCGCGCGGCCGCGCTGCGCGAGACCGTGCGCGCTGGGCGCGCGGCCCTTCTGGATCGCATCTTGACCCGCTGGACCATGCGCGACATCGAGCAGGCCGCGACGGCGGCCGGCGAGCAGGGCCAGCCCTTCCCGCCGGCCTTCGTGCCTGATCCTGTCTTGCGCGAGGCGCTGCGCGCCCTGGATGGCGCGGCTTCCCCGCTCGACATCCTGCGCGCCTTCACCGCTGGCCGCGTGATCCGCCAGCACAACCTTTTCAGCACGGCGACAGCGGCCGAGCGTGACGAGACCCTGCACCGCGTCATGGACTGGTGGAACTATGGCGCCGTGCCCCTCCTGGCCCGGCTGGACGGGTAGGGGAGGGCGGCACCATGTCGACCGAGGACGACGCCAAGAACAAGGCTATCGACGATGAGGCCGCCGCCCTGGTGGCGGCCGTCGCGCCGGCTGCCGTCGCGGCGCTGATCGCCCGGTATTCCGAGGCGGAACACGTCGGCATCCGCTCGAACTGGTACGAGCTGGACCCGCATTCCGCGCGGCGCGTGCCGGTGGCACCCGCCGCGCGTGCGGGCTACCTGGCCAAGCTGATCGACTCGAACCAAGCCGAGCTTCAGCGCGACATTGCCCGTTACAACGATCTGCGCGCGCGCGGGCTGGCCGCCCTTTCCCGCTGCGACATTCTCATTTCCAGCGGTGGGCGCCCACTTGAGGCCCTGCGCTGCGCGCTGGACCTCAAGACCGCCCATATTTCCTATCACCTGTCGATTCTGGTGCGGCTCGCCCTGGAGCTGGAAGACGCCCACGCCGCGCAGGCCCGCACTATCCGGCCGGCGCCGGCCGCTGTGCCCGCGCCGACGGCGGCCCGGGCCGCCGTCGATATGTCCGCCTTCCGGCCCGGTGTTCGCTGCGAAATCGTCGCCGCTTCACACCCGTCCGCGTCCCGTGACGTGGGCAAGCGGGTGATCGTGGATCGCGCCAATCCTGAATACGGTTCCGTTTGGGCGCACGATGACAAGCCCGTGACCTACCGCACCGACCGCGCCGGCCGGCGCGTGGTGGACCACGATCCGCGCTGCATTCAGACGATCTACGGCGTGGACCAGCTCCGGGTGCTGCCGTGATGGGCGCGCGGCGGTGGCGCGCCGGCTGCTGCTGGCAGCGGCCCGCCTTCGGCGGGCTGGGGTCGCGGGCCTGTCGGCCCGCCGCTATGCCCGGCTCTGGCGAGCGCGCTACCGCGCGCTGCTTGGCCGGGCTTTCTCCCTTGGCGCTGTTGCGGCTGCTGTTTGGCCTTCCTTCCCTCTTGTGTGGCTTCCTATGCCTGTTTCTTGCCTTCCGGGCGAATCGTCCCGCTACGCGGGCCGACCGGGCTGCTCCAGGTTCGCGCATTCGCGCTCATCCCCGCGTTGCGGGGACTGCTGCGCAGCCTTGCACATCCCTTTCGCTTGCGCCCTCCGGGCGCTTACCGCCTTGCCAACCTGGCCGCCTTCCCCCGACCGTTCGCGTGGTCGCGGTGGCTGCTCGAAGTTACCCGCCTTCTTTGTCGGCACTACCCGCCGAGTGGTGGCGCCATGCGTCCTTTCGCGGCTTCCCGATCTGGCCGCCCATCGCCTTCGTCGGCCTCGCCGGCAGCGGCGCTAGAGACCTGCCCGCAAGCGGGCAGGGCAGAACAGGTGCCCGCCCGGTCCCTCCCTGCGATCGGGCTGCGGCCTCGGCTGCGCCTTGGCGATCGGTCATCCTGTCACGTCGCCCTGCACCGCGCCGAAACCCTGCCGGCGCCCTTCGGGCCGACCGCCTGCGGCGACTTTGCGAGGCGGCCAGATCGGTCCGCTACCCGCCAAAGGAGATCCACATGAATGCGCCCCTTCCTCCCTGCTCCCGCGTCCGCGCCGACCAGCTCCGCGAAGTCCTGCGCTACTGCGCCCGCCGTCCCTACCGTCGCCCCTGCATCATCGCCGGCCCCCTCGGTGGCCACTTCGTTGCCGTCTGACGCGGCGACGCCGCCGGCCGGCGGCGTCTTGGGCTTCGCCTGAAGTGAGCTTTCGCGCGCGAAAGCTGGACAACTGCACGAAGGGGGTCCGTGGTGTGCAGAGGGTAGGGATTGCCTGTCACTTCCAAGGGTGTCAGTTCGTTCTCGCCGTCAAGGGCTGCGCGCCCTGGCGGGCGCTTGCGGCCGATGGCCGTTTCACCCTTGACCGCTGCGCTGCGAACCGATCCAGAGGAAGTAGGCAATCCCGCCCACTTCCTGGAGTCCGACAAATGACCGCTTCGCACATCGACCTTTTCACCATCGACGACAACGGCCAGTTCCAACTGGCGACCGCCGAGCACGTCATCGAGGCCGCGCTGGCCATCCTTGACGAGAAGGTGATGCGCAACGGCCTGATTTCGGCGCCGTCCGACGCCAACGCCTATTTCTCGCTGCGCCTCGGTGCCCTGGAGCATGAAGTGTTCGCCGCGATCTTCCTTGACGCGCAGAACCGCGTCATCGAGTACATCGAGCTGTTCCGGGGCACGCTGACGCAGACCTCGGTCTATCCCCGCGAAGTGGTGAAGACCGCGCTGCGCCTCAACGCCGCCGCCGTCATCTTCGCGCACAACCACCCGTCCGGCCTGGCCGAGCCGTCGCGTGCCGACGAGTCACTGACCCAGGTGCTGAAGAACGCGCTCGCGCTGGTCGACGTGCGCGTGCTCGATCACATCGTCGTGGCCGGCGGGGCCAATGTGTCCTTCGCCCAACGCGGGCTGCTCTGACGCGCAGCCTGTCACCCGGCCTACCGGCCGGGTGACACATTCCCATCCGTGGGAACAACTTTACGTCTTTTCGGTTTTCCGGCCCGGCGGCCGAAAACCCAGTAGTTTTAACGACCGTTTTCACGGTCGCCTTTTCCTGTCGGAAAAGTCCATTAAACCTACCGGCGATCCTGGTAAAATAACGCCCCGAAGACCTTTTCATTACCGGGGGTGCATCTTGAGCGAATCACGCGCGATCTACGGCTCGAATACGGGCCTTCTGAGCGATTTTCCCGAGCCGTTGAGGCCCGCCCTTCACCTGGTCGAAAAAACCGGCTCTGCCGAAGCCGGCCTTCTGTTGCTCCAGTTCGTCGCCGCCTTCGCCCACCCCGACTACATGTGCAACTTGGCCATGCTCGAACCTCTGCCCATTGAGCACAAGGAAGCCGCCCTGGAGTTCTTCGAGTTCTGCCTGACCAGCGGCCTGTCGGCCGACGAGCGCGCGGCGCTGCTTCGCTTCGTCGAAGCGCGCTTGGCGCAACCGCCGCGCGGCGCTGCGCGCCCGCGCTAACTCACCTGGCCGCGATCATGTCTTCTTCGCTGATGGATCGTGCCCAGGGTCTTGCTGCCGCCTCGTTCGACGGCTTCGCCTTGAACGTCGGGCTTGGCTCGCTCGCTTTGCTCGCGGGCTGGTTTCTCGGCCATCTCATGGGATTGGCCATTTCGCGGCTCGTCGCCTCCCGGCGACTCGCCAGCTTCGCGCGCTCCGCGTGCCCATTGCTGGGCATCGCGGGTGCCTTCCCGCTCGCCTACTTTCTCTTTTCCGTTCCTGAGCCTCGTGCCGGATGCCAACCTACTTTGGCTACCTTCGCGTGTCGCGCGACTCCCAGGACGTTGCTTCGCAACGCCTGGGGCTGCTCGACTACGCCAACACTCACGGCTATTCGCCGCTCGTGCTGGTCGATGAGACCGTCAGCCGCGATCAATCGTGGCGCAAGCGCGCCATTGGCGATCTGCTTCTCAACAAGGCCCAGCCGGGCGACTTCATTCTTACGCCTGAATTCACCCGGCTGGGGTCTTCTCCCATCCAGGTCTTTTCCATCCTCGAAGCGGCGGCCGAACGCCGGGTGACGCTCATTGTTACGAAGACGGCCACCGTCATGGACGGCGGCCTCAATTCTCAAATTCAGGCGGTCGCTTTCTCGATAGCCTCCATGATCGAGCTGGATTTCATCCGCATGCGCACCCGCGAGGGTTTGCAGCGCGCCCGCAATGAGGGGCGCGTCCTCGGCCGCCCGAAGGGCAGCACCGGCCGCTTGAAGCTCGACCCCCAACGCGAGCGCGTGGGCGAGCTGTACCTGTGGTCTTACACCGCCTCGCTTGGCCAAGCACTTCGACGTTTCTGAGAGACCATGCGCAAGTTCCTTGCGCGGCACTTCCCCAAGAGATCACCGGATTGACACGGCCGGCCCTTCGGTCCGTCCGTGTCAATCCGGTCTTTCCGCTTCGTTAGGTTCCTGGCTCTTCGTTCCGGCTTTGCCGGAACTCGGGCCGTGGACCGCTACGCTCTCGCCGGCTCGATGGCGCCCGGCCTTCGGTCGGCCACCGTCCTTGACAGCGCGCGCCTGTCTCGCCATTGGCCTGTTGCCGCTCGCCTGCCTACCTCCGCGCAATACGCGGCCTGGCCTTAGCTTGGTGGCCGCCTATCCACTATCGCTTCTAGGCTCTCCACTGTCCGCCTCGTAGGCCGCTACCTTTGCCATCTTGCTTCGTGTCGCCGGTCCGTCGCGGTTCCCGCTGCCGCCATTCGGCGGCCGTCCCAGCCCGTCCGCTTTGCGGCCGGAATTGCGCAACTTTCGCACGCGAAAGTCGGGGAGGCGCTAGACGGCTTCCCTCGCTTTGCTGCGGTTCGCCTTGCGCATTCTCCCGCTTTCCGTCCTGCTGTTTCGTTCCGCGCTTGTGCCGCGTCACGCAGGGTCGGAAAATGCGAAAGGCGAAGGCGGCCTTCTTCGTCCGCCGCCTTCGCCTTTCCTCTTCACGCAACCGCGCCCGTTCCGTGGCGTGTGCCGGTTGCCCTGATTTCTGAATGGCTGCACTACAGCGTGCCCCATTCCCTTTCGTGATCGTCCGTTGAAATGCGCTCCAGGATGCGGGCGCATCCTTCCGCGTCGTTGGCGTAGAACCCCACGTCAAGGCCGTAGGGGTTCGTGAGCCAGATTTCCGCACCGTCCGCGTTGATCGCCCAGCCGTCGATTTCCGCGCGACCGTGCGCTCTCAGGTGCTGGTGCAACTTGTGGCTTCCGATGTTTGGCTCCATCGTTTTCACCGTTCTTTGCTGGGCGAATCGTCCCGCTTTGCGGGCCGACCGGGCTGCTCCAGGTTCGCGCATTCGCGCTCATCCCCGCTGCGCGGGGACTGCTGCGCAGCCTTGCACATCCCTTTCGCTTGCGCCCTCCGGGCGCTAGGCCGTGCCTCCGTCCGCCGCCGCGTTTCCCACAAGCTCAACAGGCCCTCGCGCTGATCCGCTTTCCCACAAGAGGTTTCATGTGGAAAAGCGGGCGCGACCGTTGCCTCCTGCGATATTGAGGTATCGCGGGCAACGGCTCCGGTGCCTGGTGATTTGTGGAAAACGCTTATCCGCTGCCTGTGCCGGCCTGTCCCTGGATGCGTCAAAGACCACCTCCACCCGTTTCGCCTCCCCGTGAGGGGACCGATAAAGGCGCGCCTCTGGCCTCCGGGCCGTCTCTCTTACAAGCGCCGCGTTTCCACAAGCTCCACAGGCCATCGCGCTTTTCCGGTTTCCCACAAGAAGCCTCTTGTGGGAAACCGGGCGCGACCCTCTCCCTTTGGGATATTGGGGTATCCCCGGTCGAGGGCAATGCGGCCTATGGATTTGTGGAAAACGCTCATTGGCTGGCCTCGGCCGTCACCGGCTCCGGCTGCGTCTTTTGAACGGGCTTCGCCGGCTCTGCCGGCTTCGACCCATCTTCAACGAGAAGCGCCTTGATCTTCGGCAGTGCCGCCTTCCACTGGTCGGCGGGAACCACATCAAGGCGTTCCGCCTTGATGAGTTCCAGCACCGCCTTTTGGTTTCGCTCGCGTTCCTTGCGTTGTTGGTCTCGTTGACGTTCCTGGAGACGGCGCAACTTCTCCGCTGCCTTCTGGATTTCCTCGTCGAGCGATCCGGCCTTGCGGCCCGGCTTGCTCGTCGTATTCGCTTCACTCATGGCTCACCTCGTTGAAATGGGATTGGTGGGAAACCGCCCTGATCGTCACGGCCTCACGCGGCCGTCGATCCGTGCCATTCTACCAAATGGCCGGTTTTCTCCACTAGGGCCTTGAGAGTCGGAAATGCACCGTTCTTCCAGCTCGCAGGGCAAGCCCGCGCCCCGGAAGAACGGTCACACACCACGCAACATAGTTGCCGGCGTTAAAAACCGCGCTGTGGCGCGGCTTTTAACGCGCATACACCGACGAGACACCGCGCATACACCGAAAATGCTATAATGGTCTAAACCGTTGTCAGGACTAGCGAATGCCAAGACAGAAAGGAACGGGCAAGGGGTCGACAAAACCGATTACCCTGCGCCTCGACGATGACACCGAGACCTTCTACAAGCGGAAGGCCAACGAGCACGGAATCAGTCTTTCCGAGTATCTTCGCCAAACGCTTGTACAGGGCGTAATTGCTGAGAACATCCGCGAGGCCGAAGAGCGCATCAGGGCGCTTTTCGCTGAAGCGCGGGCCGTCGCCGCGCCTGCTGCCGGCGGCGTTGTTTCGGATGATTTGCAGTTGGCGGTCTATACCTGCGAGGCGATGCTGATGGCCATCGTGGAGGCGCGTGATACCCAAGCCCTCTACGACGCGCAGAACGCGGCGCGGGCCAAGTTGAAGAAGCTGAAAGGAGCTTAGGATGGCGAAACGCGAAGAGAAGGGAAGCATGGGCAGTTTCTCGCGTGGTGCGGAAATCTGGATGCACCAGGCGCGACTGTTCCTAGTGGCTGTCTGGACGGTTGTCCTGTTGGCGCTGGTGATCGGCATCGGCGTTGCCGGAACGTACTTCTACACTGTCGCCGACCCGGCGGCTAAGTACGGGCTGGAGCGCAATTGGCTGGCCAAAACCCGCGAGGCGCTTTTCATGACGGCCGGCAAGATGGAGCTGAACATCGAAGGTCAGCCGAGAATGCTGGAGGTCAAAGAGGTGGCGGAATTGACCGAAGAACTGGCCGACGATGCGCTACGAACCATGCGCAACGGCATCCTGTTCGGCGCTCTGACCTCCATCGGGTTCGTGTTTCTCGTTAGCCTTTACTGGTGGGGTTACGGCAAGGGCAAAATGAGCGACAAGCAGTTGCGCGGCGCTTCCTTGGTGGATGGCCCGGAGCTGAAGAAGCTGATGAAGTCGCGCGACGATTGCAGTCCCTACGAGCTTGCCGGCGTGCCAATGCGGCGCAAGTCAGAGACGCTGCATACCTTGATCGGCGGCGCCCAGGGCACGGGTAAGTCACAACAGTTCTTCGCGCTCATGAAACAAGTTCGCGCCCAGGGCAAGCGCGCTATCGTCTATGACCCGACCGGCGAGTTCACCCAGGCGTTCTACCGCGAAGGCAAAGACATCCTGATGAATCCGCTCGACGCGCGAAGCCCGAACTGGAATATCTGGAACGAAATCGAAAAGGACTACCACTTCGACAATTTGGCCAACGGTCTGATTCCCGATCCGGCCGAGGCCGATCCGTTTTGGGCTGCGGCGGGCCGGATGGTCCTCAAGGACGTGTATCGCGTTCTTGGCCGCGAGAACCGGCGCAGCAATAGGGAGCTGTACAACTCGATTGCCAAGAGCAACCTGGACGCGCTGCACGCGCTCTTGCAGGGGACGGCGGGCGCGACCTACGTGGACCCGACGACCGAGCGCACCGGCATGTCGCTCAAGATGACCGTGCAGAATCAGTTGGAGGCGTTCCGCTTCCTGCACGATGAAGGTGAGTCCTTCTCCATTCGTCGCTGGGTGCATGACGACTCCGATTCATGGATGTTCATCACCGCGCGCGAAGCGATGCGGGAGGCCCTGAAGCCGGTTCTGTCTTTGTGGATCGACACGGCAATCAAAGCCGTGCTCGACCTGGAGGCGATCCACCGCGAGCGGCTTTGGTTCTTCATCGACGAATTGCCGACCTTGCAGAAGCTCGACATTCTCAAGCTTGCGCTGACGAACACACGGAAGTACGGCTTGTGCGTGGTGCTGGGCGTGCAGGACTTCAGCCAGCTTTACGAAATCTACGGGCACGATCTGGCCAAGACGATCATCTCCGGGTGTCAGACCAAACTCCTGTTGCGCGTGACCGATGGCGCCGCCGCGAAGCTCTTGGCGGAACTGATGGGGCAGGCGGAAGTCGATGAGAAGGAGGAAACGTTGAGCTACGGCCTCAACGCCCAGCGCGACGGCGTGAGCATTTTTGCCCGGCGCTCGATGCGCGACATCGTGCTGACTTCCGAAATTTTGACGCTGCCGGACATGACCGGCTATCTGGTGGTGCCGGGCGATTACCCGATTGCCAAGGTGCGTTACGACTACGTGCCGACCGCCAAAGTTGCCGAGGGCTTCCGTGAGCGCGACGGCTTCGGTATTTCGTTCAAGCCGAAGCCGGCTATCCCCCTTGCAGCGGCGGCGGCCTCGGGCGGCGATCTGCTGGACGATGATTCAATAGATGAGGGGATTCAGGAAGTCGTGGTTCAACCGGGGGGCGAGGTGGTGGCCAAGGACACGGGTGAAATCGTCGGTCGGGCCGAGACACTTTCGCACGCGAAAACGGCGCCGGAGCCTGCCGCACCGGCCGAGCCGCCGAAGCCCAACCCGCTCGCCGATGCACTCTAGGAGTTCGCGCATGATCGCAAGCAAACGTCGTTTTGTCCTGGCCGCCGCACTGGCGGCCTTTTCCGTTTCCGCCGTTGGGCAGGCGGCCTTGCTGCCGCCCGAGGAAGCCTTCCGCGCGTCGGCCCGGCAGGTTGCGCCTGGCGTGGTGGAAATCGCCTACACCATCGCGCCGGGCTACTACCTGTACCGGGAGCGTTTTTCGTTTTCTACCCCGGAGCCCACCAGCCGCGTCGAGAGCGTTGTGATGCCGGACCCACGGGTTAAACATGATCGCGCCCTGGATGCGCAGGTTGCCTACTATGCCCAACAGGTCGTGGTGCGGGTGGCTGTCGTGGGGGCTGGCGAGCGTGCAATTGATCGCCAAGGCTCAAGGGTGCGCCGAGGTCGGTGTGTGCTACCCGCCACTGACGCGCACCTATCGCGTATCGTTGCGCGGGGGGATGAAGGGATGATTAGCCTTAACAACGTCGGCAGCGCCGGGCAGGCGTTGCATTACTTCTCGAAGGACAACTACTACACCCAGGATCAGGGCTTGGAGCATTCCGAGTGGTTCGGTAATGGTGCCGAGCATCTTGGGTTGTCTGGCCAGATCGACCGGGCGGCTTTCTTCGAGCTGCTGGAGGGCAAGGTCGAAGGTCAGGAGTTGGGCAAGTGGGTGCGGAACGAAGAGACGGGCGAGAAGGAACGCGAGCACCGCCCCGGCACCGACATGACCTTTTCCGCGCCCAAGAGCGTTTCGTTGGTGGCCGAGATCCAAGGCACCCGCGACGTGCGCGAAGCCCATGAGGCGGCCGTCAAGAAGGCGCTGGGTTATATCGAACGCGAACTGGCGCAGACCCGGCAGACCGAGGGCGGCAAGACCGAGGCGGTGAAGACCGGCAACCTCACGGTGGCCATGTTCCGCCACAACACCAGCCGCGAGCTGGACCCGCAGACCCATACCCACGCGGTCATCATGAACGCCACACGGCGCGAGGATGGCCAGTGGCGGTCGCTGACCAATGACGAAATCTACAACGCGCAGCGCGTCATCGGCGCCATCTATACCTCCGAGCTGGCCGACCGCTTGCAGGCCCTGGGCTACGACATCCGCAGAACCGACGAGAAGGGCAACTTCGAGATCGCCGGCATCACGCGCGAGCAGATCGAGCACTTCAGCCAGCGCCGGGCCGAGATCGAGGCCGCCTTGAAGGCCAAGGGTGTGGACATCGACGACGCCAGCGCCCAGCAGAAGGAAGACGCAACCCTCAAGACCCGTGCCCGCAAGGTCGACGTTGACCATGATGCGCTGATCGCCGACTGGAAGGCGAGGGCCAAGGAGGTGGGCATCGACTTCGATGCCATCCAGGCCAAGGCCGATGCCCAGCGCGCCCAAGGCGGCGTGATTCGTGACGACAAGCTGACCGGGCGCCAGGCGATGGAATTTGCCGCCGCCCACCTGATCGAGCGCGAGGCGGTGGTCTCCAAGAATGACTTGATGGCGGCCGCCATCGAGCACGGCGCCGGCCGCGTCTCAGCATCCGAAGTGCAACGCGCCTTCGACAAGCTGGAGCGGGATGGTGACCTCGTGAAGCTGCCGGACGGCGGCTACACCACCAAGAAAATGCTGGGCAGTGAAATGTGGGCGCTGGACCAGGTTCGCGCCCAAAAGGGCCAAACACCCCGGATGATGGAGCCCGAGGCGGTGGCAGCGCGCATCGCCCAGGCCGAGGGGCGCCAGGGCTTCAAGTACAGCGACGGCCAGAAGGACGCCATCAGCAAGGTGCTGACCAGCCAAGACCGCTATGTGGCCGTGCAAGGTCTCGCCGGCACCGGCAAGACCACCATGCTCAAATCCCTGCGCGAGTTGGCCCAGGAGCAGGGTTATACCGTGCGCGGCATGGCGCCGACCGGCGCCGCAAGCAAGGTCTTGGCACGCGAAACCGGGATCGCCACCGATACCGTCTCGATGTTCCAGATCAAGGAGCGGCAGCTACAGAAAGACATCGAGTTTGCGAAGCAGTATGCCCCGGACTTCGTGCGTAAGGCCGAGGTCTGGATCGTCGATGAATCCTCTTTCCTGTCGCAGCGGCAGAAGGCGCAGCTCGACCACATGGCCGAGAAGGCCGGCGCCAAGGTGGTCTATTTGGGCGACACCCTCCAGCTCCAGGGCGTCGAGGCCGGCAAACCCTTCGAGTTGGCGCAGAAAGACGGAATCGAGACGGCCTACATGACCGAGATCAACCGGCAGAAGACGCCGGACTTGAAACAGGCCGTCGATGTCATCACCGGGCGCGACGGATTGCAGCCAGGTCAGCGGCTGACCCAAGTGGCGCTGGCCAACAATGCCAGGGCCTTTGCCTTCATGGACAAGACCGGTATGGTCCGCGAGGTCAAGGGCGACTCGGGCCAACTCATTGGCGCCGTCGTGGATGACATCCTCAAGCTAGGCAAGGCCGAGCGCGAGCGCACCATCGTGATTACCGCCTACAACGAGGATCGCCGCGCCATCAATGCCGGCGTGCGCGAAGGGCTCAAGGCCCAGGGGGAGTTGTCCCGCAGCGAGGACACCCGGGAGATTCTGGTTTCCAAGGGCTGGACGCGCGCCATGCAGAAGGAGGCGCAGTATTACCAAGCCGGCGACGTGGTGCGCTTCGGACGCGACTACCAGCAGATCGCGGCCAAGAAAGGCGAATACATGCGGGTGGCCGCCGTGGATGCGCCGGCCGGCACCGTGGTGCTGAAGAAGGAGGATGGCACCACCATCGCCTGGCAGCCGAAGAAGCACAACAAGATCGAGGTCTACGACAGCGATACCCGCGAGCTGGCCCAGGGCGACCTGATCCGCATCACGCGAAACGAAGGCGAGTTCAAGAACGGGGAAATCGCGCGGGTTTCGGCTGTGGCCGGCGAGCGCGTTACCTTGGAGCTGCGCCAGGGCAAGGATGTGAGCTTGCACCAGGTCGATCTAAGCCGGAACAAGCATTGGGACCACGCCTACGCCTCGACCGTGCATGCCTCTCAGGGCGCCACCCAGCACCGCGCCATCTTCCACATTCGGGCACCGGAGACGGAGAGCGAGTTCAAACAGGCGCGCGCACTCGATAATATGGCCAAGGTTTTCGGGGATCGCAGCTTTTACGTGGGCGCTACACGCGCGAGCCACGAGCTGCGCATCTATACCAACAACAAGGATGTGGCAGCTCAGGCGGTGGCGGCCAAGCAGGACAAGACCAGTGCCGTCGAAACACTCCGTCGTCATGAACATGCAGCGCCCACGCAGGACAAAAACGCTGACGTGACGCGGTAATTGCGGCACAATGTCAACTTTCGCGCGCGAAAGTTGCCACCGCTCAACCGATTTTCGCCTGTCTCCAAGTCACCTTAGACTTGTGAAAGGACGCCTTTGAAGAGAACAGATGCCAAACCATGACCGACCCTAACGACGCCGACAAGACGGCCGAGGGCCGAGGGAAAAAACGACGGCGCACCCATATCTACGGTGATCGAAGAACGGTGTCGTTGCGGATGGAACCCGCCCTGCATGAGCGCATGATGGAGCTGTGTGACGAGCTGGCCACCCCGGCCAATACCTACGTGATAGGACTCATCGAGGCGGACCTGAAGAAGCGCCGACGCTAACTACCGCACAGCCCGCCGAAACCGGGTATACCCCGACCCACCCTAATCCCAATATCATGTAGCGGATAAAGGTGCGGCCGGGAGGGCTTATTGTGGGTGCGACATCGCTTCTTGCTATTGACTGGAAACGGCTGGCCACGGTCTTTGTGCCGGCCTTGCTGATCGCTGCCATCAGTATCTACGTCCTGGGCTACCGTGCCCCGGCCAACCCCGACCCCAAGGTGCTGCCGGGGCGCGCGCTGGCCGCCTACGACGATCTGTACCCGATCCGGGCTGACGATGCGGGCGCCCTCTATCTGGATCGGGAGCGCTTCACCAAGGCGGTCGATTACCTCACCGAACACCCGTCGCCGCGCGCCATCGCCGATCTGATCTACCTCGGTAACTCCAACAATGTCACCTTGATGCTCGATGGCGCCACCAAGGCCAAATACCTTCTGCTTTCCCAGCAACCCGACTATGCGGCGCTGGGGGAGGTTGATCGGGAGAAGGATCGGATTTTCCAGTCCTACCGCGACATCGTGAATGGCATGGGGCAGACCTTCGCCGGCACGCCCATCGAAATCGTCTTACACGACACGCGCAACCCGCTGCGCTCGATCATCGCCGTGCAAAACCCGATTTCCGGGCGGCGCCTGGGCGACACCAACACCAACTTCGGCATCCAGCTCATCAGGAATTACAGCTACGGCGAGGGCCAGGGGCAGGGCCGTGGCGGATCGTTCATCAGCTACGACCTGGCCCTCAAGGACGGCCGGGCGGTCAAGTCCACCACGATCCCGATCTTCCACGACGTTTACGGGCTGATCGGTTTCATCTGCATCAACATCGACATTTCCAAGCTGGACAAGCAACATCCCGAGGCGGTCGCCCATTTCATCGAGAGCTTTCGGGCCACGATGGCCAACGACGCGATTTCGGAAATGATCCAAAACAGCAAGCGCAAAGACTGATTTTTCAACCACTACGGAAAGGAAACCCTCATGGACGCTGGCGCCATTCAAGACCATATCGAATATCTCCAGTTCGAGCTGAAGCGGCCGCTACTGGTGATGAAGGCCCCCAAGGGCATTCTCGGCTGCGGCTACATCAACGTCGAAACCTGCAACAAGACCGGCGAGGTCTGCGCCATCGTGACCGGCGTCAACACCTTCGACGACATGCGCAAGGCCAAGGTGGTAGCGGCCTCCAACCAAGCCGCTGAGCTAGGCATCGCGGTAGGCGACACGGGTGAATCCGCGCTAAACAAGATGCGCTGACCGTCCGCCGTCATGGAACCCTCGGCGTGGACCTGACCATCATCTACTACACGAGCTGCGCCTTCGTGCTGACGGTGTTCGCCGTCAGTCTTTTCCTGGCGGTCAAGGGCAACCGGGCCGCCAAGTATTTCCTATGGGTGTGGGCGGCTCTGCTGATCCTCGCACTACCCTACATCACCCGCGCCAACATGATTTCCAGCATGGCGGCCGGTCTGATGCTGGTCTTCTTCCTGTATGTGCTCTACCTCACAGCGAGCTACGGCATGGCGCGCGTCGATGTCTCACACGAAGAGACCCGCCGCGTGCTGGCCGAATCGAACCGGCGGATCGACGAGGAACGGCGCACGCTCGCGCGCCGGCTGCATGATGAGGTCAATCCTCAACTGCTCTTGAGCCGCAACGTCTTGAAGCAGCTCGAACCGCTGATCCAGGACAACGAGCGGGCCGCCGCCTTGCTGGCCAACGCCCAAAACATGGTGTCCGATGCCTATGCGCAGATGCGCGACATCATCAAGAACACCCGTATCGAAGTGATCGACTCCATCGGCTTTACCGCCGCGCTGGAATCCATGGTCGCCCACTACACGAGTGTTTGCGACAAGCCGGCGATCATCCTCGACCACAACCTGCCCAAGCGCCCTGAGCTGCCCGAGGCCGTGGCCGTGAGTGCCTACAAGATTATCCGCGAAGCGCTCTTCAACGCCATCAAACACGCGAGCGCCAACCAGGTCCGCGTCTCGGTGCAGTACAGTAAGGCGCTCGGTCTCTACAAGGTCGAAGTGACCGATGACGGGGTGGGGATCAAAGCATCCCCCAAGAGCGAGGACAGCGCCGGCATCGGCCTGATCGACATGCGCGAGCGGGCGCGCGTATTGGGCGGCAAACTGAAAGTGCAGTGCGCGGATACCGCCAACCCCAAGCGGCCAGGCACGCGGGTCAGCTTCTCGTTTTCGGGTCGGTCGTCGTGACGCCGTAGCGGATCGCCAGCTTGGTGATGTCCGCCGGGTTCTCGACACTGAGCTTCGTCTTCACGCTCTTCATGAGCGTTCCCACCGTCTTGGTCGACAAGCCCATTTCGGCCGCAATCTCGATGAGCGATGCGCCGTCCGCCGTCATGGCGAAGGCGCGCATTTCCTTCTCATCGAGCAGCTTGTTCGGATTGCGATCCTTCACCGCCGACCAGGCCAGAAGCTGCGCAATCTCAGGGGAAAATATTCCTTCCCTTCGGCCACGGTCTTGATTGCTTCGTGCAGCACTTCCGTGCTCTCGTCCTTGCGCACGAACGCCAGCACGCCGAGCTTGTAGGACTTCTCGATGATGTACTGATCGTCGAACTGGCTGAACACGATGATCTTGGCTGAGTGGTCGCGGGCCAGTAATTCCTCACAGGCATCGAGCCCGTTTTCCCCGGCGTTGCGTGTGTCAAATCGCACATCAATGACGAGCACATCCGGCTTGACTTCCATGTAGCGATCTATCAGCCCGTCCAGGCTGTAGGCCACTTCCACAACGTCAATACCGTAATCCTTCAAAACATCGCGGAAGCCGGCGACGAGTAGCCGGTGATCGTCCGCCAGAAACACTCTAATTCCCACTTTTTCACCTACAGGTCCAAGGGGGGATCGCGCCGATCCCGATGGTCGATTGGCCGTTGTCCAGGACAACCAGCCGTGCAAGACGCCACGCCAACGGCGGGCAGGGTAGGGGTCGCCCCTCGCCGGCGAGGCAACGGACAAATTTTGACAGAAATCCCTTGTTGCCGTGTCGGATTCGCCGCCTAAGCGCCGCTGAAGCGCCGGAATTATACGCACGCACAAACCTATAACTTCCGTCTAACGGAAGTTATTTTTCCTGCACATGGTATCATGCAGCCCTTCCCATCGGCATAACATGCCGCTTGAAGTGATGGCGCCGCCCTGGCGCCCGGCTTGGAGAGACGAACAATCGCCCCGGCCTTCATGCTGACAAACCATCGTCAGATGCCTTGTCGCTCTAGGATTTTTTTGTTATCGTGCTTTCACCGTGACAGCAAATTGACTGCTAGAATTGCCCAATGGAATACGGCCTGCCCCACTTCTCTTCACGCGCACTGATCGCCGTCGCCGCTCTTCTGGTGCCTGTTGCCGCTTCCGCGACCTGCTGGGACGAGGCGGGCCAGTGGTACGGCATCGACCCGCTTCTGCTGAAAGCCATCGCCTGGAAAGAGTCGCGCGGCTGGACGGGCGCGGTCGGCCCGAAGCTCCCTGACGGAAATCGCGCTTTGGGTGTGATGCAGATCAACACGATCCATTTACCCGTGCTGTCGCAGTACGGCATCCGACGCGAAGACCTCTTCGATGCCTGCACGAGCCAGAAGGTCGGCGCATGGTGTTGGCCGACTGCATTCAGCGCTTCGGGGCTACCTGGAAGGCGGTGGGCTGCTACTACGCCGGCCCCGCCTCCAAGAACGTTGCCGCGCAAGTCGAGTACGTCATGGACGTGCAGCGCTACTACGAAGGCTACCGGCGACAGGCCGAAGAACATTCAACTGCATCGGCACAAGTTGCCAGTTACCAAGGGGATTGAAATGGCCCGCACGGCCCGTTTACTGATCGTTGCCGCGCTCGCTTCCATCGGCGCAAGCGCCCAGGCGCAGACCTTGAACCAACCCAGCCCGGTGGATCGCCTGTCCGACGTAACGCAGTTCGGCGTGCCGCGCGATGCGAAATACATCTTCTGCGATGGCGCCGACTGCCCGGAACGCTCGATCAAGCATTTGCACGTTCCGCCGCCGCCTCCGCCGCCGGCCCCGGCCCCCGTGGTCATCCCGCAGCCGCAGTCGATTCAACCACCCGTCGAACTTTCGCCTGCGAAAGTCGAAGCGCCCAAGCCGGCCCCCAAGAAGAAGCCGAAGAAGCGGGCCAAGCCCAAGGTCAAGTACGAATGCAAGCCCGTCCCTGTCGAGAAGTGACGGCTACACCCTCTTTGCGTGCCCCGCGCAAGGCCCATCCGGGAGATTCAGGGGAAATCTCATGAGAAGGAGTTTTTCGATGATTGTTGCAAACGCCAATGCGGTGTCCATGCGCGAAGAGGCGCGCCAGTGGCTCAAAGCCTTCCTCTACGTCGGGCTGATTCTGGCCCTCCTGATGGCGGTCCAGAGCGCCTACGCAACGGACGGTACGGAGTTCGAGGCCGCCGCCACCAAGTTCGAGAGCTGGGTCAAGGGCAACCTGGGCAAGCTCGCGGCCTTGGTCGCTGTCGCGGTGGGTTCGGTCGTGGCAGCCGTGCGCAAGGACTGGAGCTGGTTCTTCGGCGCCCTGGTGCTTGCCATCGGTATCGGCATCGTGGTGGGCATCGTCAACGCCAGCTTCACGGCCGTCATCTAAACGGGGAGGGTGGTCATGTCACAAACGGATCTGTCTCACTACATCCCGCGCCGACTGGATGACGCCGGCAAGTTTCTGTTTTGGGAGCTGGATGTAGCCGCCATCGCCATCCTGGGGATGCTCATCGGTGTGGCCACGGAGTTCCCGATTTCCGGGGTCTTCTTCGGCGTGCTGCTGGGCTTCCTCTACAACAAGCTGAAGGCGGGCCAGCATCCGGGCATGGCCACTCATCTTCTCTATTGGTTCACTGGCTTTCCTGAACCGAAGGAATTGCCAGGCTCCCACATCCGCGAACTCAATGGGTAGCCCGCCATGACACCTGAAAAGGCACACAACGAGCGCGATGCGCTCAAGTCCCAAATCCGCTTTCACCGCCTGATGAATCTGGTGCTGGCCTGCACTTTGTTCGGCGGCCTGTTCCTCCTGAGCTACGTGGTGTTCCGGGATACCACCCGGATCGTGCCGCCGGAAGTCCGCCGGCCCTACGAGATCGGGGCGAACTACGCCAACAAGGATTACCTGGCCGACATGGCCGGCTACGTGCTGGGCTCGATCCTGACCGTCACCCCGGAGACGGCGGAATACAACAACAAGTTGATCTTGAAGATGGCTCACCCCGATGGCTACGCGGTTCTCAAGACCGCGCTGGACTCGGCGGCCATGCGGATCAAGCAAGAGCGTGTCACCACCATTTGGGTGCCGCGCAAAGAGGAAGTGTCCGAGCGCGAAATGCGCGTGAAGGTCAGCGGCAAGCTCAAGACCTACATCGCCGACAAGCTCACCAGCGAACGCGACAAGGACTACTTGGTTGAATTCACCGTCACATCTTCGGGGCGTCTCTATGTTTCCAAAATTGAAGAAATCGTCAAGGCCGATTCTGCTGCTCGCGCTGCTGGCCAGTCTTAACGCGCACGCCACCCAGGTCATCGAGGGGGCCGACCGCAACCACGTTCAGGTCAACATTTCCGCGAAGGAACAAAACCGGCTGGCCGTCGAAGGGCGGCGCATCGCCAGCGTGGTGCCCTCGCAGAAGGATGTCATTTCCGTCGTGAAGGATGAAGCGCTGGGCGCCCTCTACTTCACGCTGGCGAGCGACACCCCGAGCGTGGGCACTGTCACTTTGTTCGTGTCCGACGACAAGGGGGTGACCTACAAGGTCATCCTGGTGCCGCGCCCGGTCTCGGGTGAGGAAATCATCCTGCGCCCGCCGGGCGAGAAGGGCGGCCCTGCCAGCGCCGCACCGCGCACCACGGCTGACGGTCGCGCCGTGTCGTACCAGCGAAAGATCAAAGACCTGGTGCTGGTCATGGCCGACCCGGCGCTGCAAGAAAGCGTCGAAAGCATCGCCGTCAACAAGGAAGTGCCCTTGTGGAAAGAGGGCCGCCTGGTCCTGCTGACCAAGTACCTGGAAGGCGACTTGGTGGGCGAGAAATACCGCCTGACCAATGTCTCCCCGTCCGACATGTTGCTGGTCGAACAGGAGCTGTATCGCCGAGGCGTGCGCGCCGTTTCCATCGAGCACCACACCTTGCCGGCGGGCGATGGCACCGACATCTTCCTCGTGCGGGAGCGCAAAGAAAATGAGTGATCCCAACGCCCAAGTCCGCAAGCGCCAGTACATGCTGATCGGGGCCGCCGCCGGCATCCTCGGTCTCATGGGCGCCGGAATGTTCCTCTTCGATTCCACACCCGCGAGTTACCGCGAGAAACCCAAGACCGTCACTATCACGGCCCCCGGTTCGCTCGAAGACCGCGATGCCTGGCGCGCCCAGCAGGCCGCGCGCGAGAAGAGCAATGAAACGCTCATCAGCGAGGTGAAGAACCAACTTCGCCAGCAAGACGACCTCATCAAGAAGCAGGCCAAAGAGCTGGAAGACCTCAAGTCGGGCAAGAGCAGATTGCCCGGCGCCACGGATTCCACTCGGCCGCCCACGGATGGCGCCGTGTTGCAGCAGCCCTTGCCGGTGCAGAGCGCAGGCCAGGGCGGTGCCGGGCAGCGGGTCTTGACGCCTCCCACTGGCCCACGTCCGGCGGGCGCTACCGCCACGGGCGCGCCACTCAACGCCCCGCTGAATCAGACCATCGAGCCGCCGAAACGCCAGCTCGAAATCATCCAGTTCGGCACCATCGGCAAGGGCAACAACGCGCTCAATGCGGGCTCGCCCGGCGGCAATACCGAAGTGGTGGGTTTCCCGGTCGACGAGAAGGCGAAGAAGTACGGCACGACCCAGGGCACCGACTCGCGCCGGCAGATCGAGTTCATCCCGGCGGGCTCCTTTGTGCGGGTCGCCATGCTCAACGGCATCGACGCGCCCACGGGCGGCCAAGCGCAGGGCAACCCGCTGCCCGTGGCCTTCCATGTCCTGGACCCCGCCAACCTGCCGAGCAAGTACAAGCTGGACATCAAGGATTGCCGCGTCATCGGCGCCGCGTGGGGCGATCTGTCGTCCGAGCGGTCGATGATCCGCCTTGAAACACTGTCTTGCGTGCTGGGCAACGGCGAAACCGTGGAAATGGCCATCAAGGGCCAAGCCATCGGCGAAGACGGCAAGGCCGGCTTGCGCGGGCGGCTTGTCACCAAACAAGGCCAGCTTCTGGCCAACGCCTTGTTTGCCGGCGCCCTGTCCGGCATCGGCCGCGCCTTCCAGCAGTCCGCCACGACCACCAACACCAGCGGCCTTGGCACTACGCAGACCATCGACCCCGACAAGGTGGGGCAGGCCGCCATCGGCGGCGGTGTCGGGCAGGCCGGCACGATGCTCGCGCAGTACTACCTGAAGGCCGCCGACAAGCTCTTTCCCGTCATCGAGACCGATGGGGGACGAACCATCGAGCTGCTTGTGACCAAGGGCGCCGTCTACACCGGCAAGGCCGATGTCCGCGAAGACTATCGCGGTCTTTTGAAACGCACCGGATCGAATTCCAGGAGGTATGAAGATGATTAAACGCGCTTTGTCCGTGGCCCTGCTGGCCGCATTCGCCACGGCCGCCATCGCCCAGGACGCGGCCCCTTCTCAGATCGTCGAGAAGTTCAAGGGCATGTACCCCAACACGACTTTCAAAGAAATCCGCAAGTCACAAATCGCGGGCCTCTACGAAGTCGTGATGGGCGAGAACATCGCCTACACCGACGAGTCCGGGCGCTATTTCCTCTTCGGCCACCTGTTCGACATGAAGGAACAGGTCGACATCACGGCGGCCCGTAAGGTCGAGACCAAGAAGGTCGAATTCCCGAGCCAGCACCTGGCCAACGCCATCAAGACCGTCAAGGGCGACGGTAGCCGCGCCGTGGCCGTCTTTTCCGATCCTGACTGCCCCTACTGCAAGAAGCTGGAGGGCGAGCTGGCACGCCTCAACAACGTGACCATCTATACGTTCCTCTACCCGCTCGAAACGCTGCATCCCGAGGCGAAAACCAAATCCATCGCCGTCTGGTGCGCACCCGACAAGGCCAAGGCGTGGTCCGCCCTGATGATGGCGGGTGTGACGCCGACCCTTCAGGCGTGCAACAACCCCATCAACGACAACCTGGTGCTGGGTTCCAAGCTGGGCGTGGTCGGCACGCCGACCTTGATTGCCCTCGATGGCCGCACGCTGCCTGGTGCGGCGCCGGCCGACAAGATCGACCAATGGCTGGGGGGTAAGTAATGAGACTGACCATTCTTGCGGCGCTGGGCGTGGTGGCCCTTTCCGGTGCAGCAGCATGTCAGGCTATGACGCGAAGACCGAATTCGCGTGCAAGGCCCCCGACGGCATTCTGTGCGAATCCATGACCGGCATCTACGCCAATGCCCAGCAGAAGAACCTTCCTGGCCAACGGGTGAATCGACACGGTGACGGTGACGCTGCGCCCGCCGATCTTTCGCGCGCGAAAGAGGGTAACGGCGTGTTGACCAAGCCGATCTACAGCGGCACGCCGATCCGCAGCGCCCCGCGCGTGCTGCGCGTGTGGTTCGCGCCCTGGGAGGACTCGGACGGCGACCTGCACGACCAGAGCTATGTCTATCTGCCGGTCGATTCGGGCCGGTGGCTGGTCGAGCACAACCGCCGCCGCATCCAGGACACCTACCGGCCTGTGCGTGCGCCCGTCTTCCAGCAGGGCTCCGGCCAGCCTGGCGCGCCATCCGCTGCCAATGCCCCTCGCGCCAACGCTCAAGGCGCCTACGGCCTGCCCAGCACGTCGGAGAACGGCATGGTTTCCAACGGCACGATGCAGCAGCGACCAACGCCGGAAGCGGCGGCGCAGTTCCTGAACGGCCTGCTCAAGCCCAACGACGTCATTCCTGAAAACCCTGAAACCGAATAAGCGCCCGTGGTTGCGACGCCCGCCGATGTCGCCCAGGCCGGTGCCGTTCAGTAACCCTCGAAGGAAAGCCCGATGCAAAAAACCATGATGGAACAACTGAAAGGTGCGGCGTCCCGCTTTTGGGATCAAACCGTGCTGGGCAATACGCCCGATGTTGGCAAGAACCCGGCGCCGCTCGATGCGGCCAATGAACTCACCAAGGTCTACGGCCTGCACAACATCCTGCGCTATGACCAGTTCGACCCGGAACGCGAGCTGTTCTACAACGACAACTCGGTGGCCTTCGCCTTCGAGGTGTTGGCCCAAACCGGCGCCGATGACGAAATGGCCAATCGCCTGGCCACGCTCTTTACTCCCATCCCGCCGCACTTCGGCGTGCAGTGGTGCTTGTTCGGCAGCCCCATTCTCGATCAGCAGTATCAAGCCTACAAGGATCAGCGCCACATCGCCGTGGATCGCGGCGAGACCAGCTCGTTCTTCCTGGAGCTGGCCGAGCGCCGCATCAACTACATCCGGCGCACGTCGGGGCGGCCGCTGTTCCCCAACGACAACTTCATGATTAAGAACATCCGGCTGATGATTTCCGTCACCAAGGCCGGATCGCACACGGATAGCAAGCTCGTTGAAGAAATGACCGAGCTGCGCGAGACCATCCGCGCCTCGCTGCGCACGGCCAACTTGCCGGCCTACACCATGAACGCCGATGGGCTCATCGACTTCCTCTGGCCCATCCTCAACCCCGAAGTCATGTTCAATGGCCAGCCGTTCCCGGCGCTGGGCTACGACGAGGGCAAGCCACTCAAGCATCAGCTCACCGACTTCGGCCAGCATGTCCGCGTCAAGGCCGACGAGATCCTTTCGGGATGCCGCCGGCCTCCGAGGACGAGGAAGACACGCGCATTTCCATGCGCGGATTCGGCGTCCTGCAATACCCACAGAAGAAAGAGCTGTGGGAAATGGCCAACATCATCGGCAGCTTCTTCGATGACGGCTTGCAGTACCCATGCCCGTTTGTCGTCACGGGCGGCGTTTTCACCCTGGACCCCAACATCGTGGACAGCAAGGCCCAGCTCAAGAGCGCGCGGGCCAAGATGAATGCCAAGTCCAAGATGGCCGAGTACCAGCCGGAGCTGGCCACCCAGGCGCAGGATTGGGACATCGTGATGCACCAGCTCAACAACGGCGGGAGCATGTGCGAGATGTACCACACCCTGCTGTTGATCGCGCCAAGGTCGCAGATGAATCGCTCCAGTCAGATCGCACTCAACGTCTGGCGCAATGAGCGCTTCACCATCACTCCGCTCAAATTGTTGCAACTGGCCACGCTGTACTCCAGCCTGCCCATGACGTTGACCGAGACGGCCCGCGAAGACCTCAAGAAACTGCGCCTCATCACCACCAAGACGACCGTCAATGCCGTCGACATGGCGCCGATCATCGGCGAGTGGAAGGGGGCCGGCGACCCCGTGATGCTCTTCTTCGGCCGTCGCGGTTCGCCGACCTTCCTGGATTTCTACTCGAACCAGCAGGGCAACTACAACGTCTTCGTGGCCGGCGTGTCCGGCTCCGGCAAGTCGGTGGCCATGAACGAGATCGTCAGTGCCTACCGTGGCATCGGCGCGCGGGTGTGGGTTATCGACGTGGGCCGCAGTTACCAGAACCTGATTCGACTCCAGAAGGGCACCTTCATCGAGTTCACGCCCTTCGCCAAGAACCCGCTCTGCATCAATCCCTTCTCTTGGGTCGGGACGGACAACGAACTCGACTTCAAGGCGGAAATGCGCCTGCTCAAGCCCATGATCGGCCGCATGGCAAGCCCGAATGCGCCGCTGACCGAGTTTCAATACTCACTGATCGCCGAGGCGATTACGGCCGTCTGGAAGGACTACGGCCCCGAAACGACCCCGACCAAAATCCGCGACTTCCTGCTCGACAAGATCAAGAACGAGTCCGGCGGGGTGGAGCGGGTGGCCTACGAGCTGGCCAAGCAGCTCCAACCTTTCACGACCGAAGGCATCTACGGCGAGTATTTCAACGGGCCGGCCAATATCTCGCTCGACGGCGACATGATCGGCCTGGAGCTGGAAGAGCTGAAGAATGCCCCTGAGCTGCGCCGCGTGGTGCTCTTCGTGCTCACCAGCCGGATTGCCCACGACATGTACCTGTCGCGCGATCGCAAGAAGATTTGTCTCGTCGATGAGGCGTGGCAGCTCCTGGGCGCCGACAAGGAAACGGCCGAGTTCATCGAAGAGGGCTACCGGCGCGCCCGTAAGTACAACGGGATTTTCTGCGTCGGCACCCAGGGCATCGAAGACGCCTTCAAGAACGACGCCAGCCAGGCCGCCTACTCCAACGCCGACTGGAAACTCTTTCTGCGCCAGGACAAGAAGAACCTGGAGAAGCTGATCGAGGACGGCATGGTGAACTTCAGTCCGGCCGTCAAACGGATGCTGTTGTCACTGCGTACCGAACGCGGCCGCTTCTCCGAAATGCTGATCGCCTCGCCCAACGGCGATTCCGTGGTGCGCCACATTCCCGACCCGTTTTCCCTGCTGATGGCGAGCACCAACGCCACCGACTTCAACGAATGCGAGTCATTGCTCAACCAGGGCTATTCGACCATGGAGGCCCTGACGATCATGCTGCAAAGGAGAGGACAACTTGTCTAACGAAACCCCCACCGTTGCGGCCCTTCAACCGGTGCCGGCCGCACCTTCGCGCGTGCGCGACATCCTGACCACGGCACTCGCCTCGACCCTCTTTACCCTCGCCGCCCTCGCGCCCATCGCCTACATGGCGGCCCAGCGCATCCCGCCGCGCCTAGCCACGGTCGATCTGCAAAAGCTGGTCGAAGAAGACCAAGAGCGCGCCATGAAGATTCTTGGCGCCGGCTCTTTGACCGACGATCAACGCGCCGGCCTCGAAAAGATGACGGCCGAGTTCGCCGTCAAGCTCTCCACCACCATCGACGCAGTAGGGCAGGAATGCGGCTGCGTCCTCGTCAACAAGGCGGCGCTGCTGGGCGGCACCGCTGCCGACTACACCGATCTGGTGCGCCAAAGGATGAAATGATGAACGCCAAGCGCCTTTATTGGGGGGTGTGTGGTGGCTTCTTCGCAGCGGCTGCGCTCGCGTGGGCCTCGACCCCCTATCTCGACTTCACGATCAACATGACTTCCAGTCTGCCCGGCACCCTCTACGTGGTGCACAAGGGCGGCGCCTTCAAGAAGGGCGACCTGATCGCTTACCGCTGGCATGGCGGCGCCACGTACCCCGCCGGCACCACGTTCATTAAGCGCGTTGAGGGCATCCCAGGCGACACCGTGAAGCGCGAAGGCGCGGCGTTTTGGGTTAATGACCACTACATCGGGCTGGCCAAGCCGAAGTCGCGTGCCGGGGTGCCGCTAGTGCCCGCCGGAGCTGGTGCAATCCCGGCGGGGGAATACTTCGTGGCGACGCCCAGCGTCGATAGCCTTGATTCCCGCTACTCCCTGTCCGGCAACATCAAGGCGGCGGCCGTGATCGGGAGGGCCTATGCGATCTTCTAAGCTGGTCATCGCGGCCGCTGTCGCCCTGATCCTTCCGGCGGCCCAAGCTGCGCACTTCGGCACCCTCGGGCAGACCTACCCGATTGCCGAAGAAAGTGCGCTCACGATGATTATGAAGAAGCTCCAGGAAAAGGAGCGAACCGGCGAGCTGAAGAAGCTCCAGCAAGAAGCCGTGCGCCGGTCCATGAACAGCGTGAAGAACATGCCGCCCGTCGACAGGATCGCCACCGTCACCGAGCGCGCGCAGCGTCTCATTGATCCGACCGTTCACTACCCCAAGGCCGTCACCACCGACGAGGGGCAGGTTGTGGTGCCAGCGGGCGCGCGCATCAATCCCCTCGAAATCACGGGCCTGTCCAAGACCCTCGTGTTCTTCGACGGCCGCGATCCCGCCCAGCGCGAGGCCGTGCGCCTGCTGGTGCAGAAGCAACAGAAGCGCATCAAGCCCATCCTCGTCGCCGGCTCCTGGCTGGACATGACCCGCACCTGGAAAACCCAGGTGTTCTATGACCAGCACGGCACCTTGAGCAAGCGCTTCGGCATCCGGGCCGTCCCGTCCCTGATCCGCCAAGAGGGCAAGGCTCTGCTACTCGAAGAAATCCCCGCGAAGGAGTTGAAATGAAACGCTGGCTCTACGTCGCACTGCTGCTGCTCACCGCCACTTTCGCGCGCGAAAGTCTCGCGGGTGTCTGCCAAGGCAAGTTCGCCAACCCCATCACCGATATCTGCTGGTCCTGCATGTTCCCCATCACGATGGGCGGCACCGAAATGATGTCCATGGGGCAGGAGGACACTTCCAACCCCAGCGGCATGCTTTGCGCGTGCTCCAACCCGCCGATCATCGGCATCAAGACCGGCTTTTGGGAGCCCGTGCGTCGTGTCGACGTGACCCGCACGCCGTATTGCTTCGTCTCGCTGGGCGGCATCCAGCTCGACCCCGGCATCCGGGCGCCGGAAGGCGAGGTTCGTCGGCAGCAGGACTTAACCATGCAGTCGAGCTATCAGGTGCATTGGTACGTCGATCCGATCCTCTACTGGCTCGAAGTCGTCCTTGACCACCCCTGCATGGAAACCGGCTCGCTCGATGTCGCCTACATCACCGAGGTTGATCCTTTGTGGAACGACGACGAGCTGACCATGTTGCTCAACCCCGAGACCTTCCTGTTCGGCAACCCCATTGCCCAGGCCGCGTGCGCGGGCGATTGCGTGCTGGCCACCGCCGGCTTCGGCTCGAACCTGCTCTATTGGTGCGCCGGCTGCAACGGCGGCATGTACCCCTTCAATGGCCATGTGCAGGCCCATGTCTCCCACGTTCAAGCCAGCTCGCTCCTGGTGCAGCGCATGACTGCGAAGCTGCACCGCGAATTCCTGATGTGGGGCACGTCCGGCGGCGACGGCCTTTGCGGTGTCTATCCGCAGCCCGTGATGGACAAGACCCAATACAAGTACAACATGCTTTACCCCGTGCCGCAGACCGACAAGATCAACGGCCGCTGCTGCCAACCCTACGGCCGCAGCACTGCGATTTGGGGCGCCGGCAAGAGCTATCCGTATGCCGGGGAAGACTTCAGCTACATGATCTTCCGCAAAAAGAACTGCTGCCTCGGCGTGGGGTGTTCTGATGAAATCCTCACTCCTGTTTGCCCTCCTGCTGGCCGCCTTCGCTACGCCCAGCGGCGCGCAGAAGCCCGATTCCGGTTCCCTCGCGCAAGAGCGGGCGCGCATTGAAGCCGAGCGCAAGGAAATGTTCGCGCCCGACAACCCCGCACTCAAGCCCAAGAAGAACGGCATGCCCAGCGCCGAGCGTCTGACGCGCGAACAGGCGCGCATCGAGGCCGAGCGCAAGACCATATTTGCCGACCCGTCCCTTAGCGGCGCGCCGAACGTCTTTCCGAATATCCCGACCCCGGCGCCGGGACAGGTGGACATCGAGGCCCTGGCCAAGCGCTACGAGTCCAAGGCCATCGCGCGCAAGTCGGACGACCTCATGATCTTCGCGTCCTTCTCGATGCCCGCCGAGTCGTTGAAGCGCCTGGTGGCCAGCGCTCACCGGGTCGGCGGCGCCGTTGTCCTGCGCGGGTTCAAGAACAACTCGTACAAGGACACCGCCAAGGCGATCCATGACCTGGGCGAGCAGGGCGGCAATGTCCTGGTCAATCCCAACGCCTTCGACAAGTACAAGGTTTCGGCCGTGCCCACCGTGGTGCTGACCAAGCCCGACGCCATCGACCAGCTTGATGCGGATGGCTGCGCCCAGCCGAACACCTACGCCGCCGTCTCCGGCGACGTGACGCTCGATTACGCCCTGGACGAACTGACGCGCCGCGCGCCCGAGTTCGAGCCCTTGGCCAGCCGCTATCTCCGTCAATTGAGGGGTCGATGATATGAAGGCTCTACCTATCCTCTTGTTTGCCCTGTCCGCCTTGGCCGGGGCCGCCCATGCCGACATGACGCCGGCCGAGGCGTTCAATCAAGGCAAGACATTCGGCAACGCCGGAAAGGGTGGGGCCGGCGGTACAGTCAGCAGCGCCTCGGGCGCGGCCAATGTCCCCAAGTACAACACCAGCGCCCCGGAATCCGGCTACTACAGCGGCGGCAAGGGTTTGCTGGGCACGGCCGGGACCAACAAGCTGACCGCATGCCAAACCTATGTCGCCGGCAATGCCTACGACCAGCAGGAATGCGATGCCGTCAACTTCCTGGCCAAGAACCCGTCCGAGCGGCCCATCGTTCCGCTCTCGAAGACCGACCCGATCATCACCGGTAGCGATCCGGTCATCAAGAACCCCGGCACTGCGCCGGCCAGCGGAACGGGCCAAGTTTGCCGCACGGTGACGCAGAACAACCCCGGCGAATATGTCACCGAAACCTGCACGACCGCGCGCAAGACGGATTTCTCCGAGTGTGACAACACCCTGGATATTCAGATCAACTGGAACTACTACTGCCCGGCGTTCACCATCGAGGGACCGACCATCATTCCGGGCACCGAGAAGGTGCCTCCCCAGGGTGCCGGCATGATCCCGCCGGATGCGACCTGCCACGTCAAGCAGCCGGTCGACGTGTGGACCTGCCCGGAGGGTTCCACCGGCCCGGACGCGCTCCACCAGTGCAGCACCACGACCACGGACGAGAACGGCGTAGAGACCACGACGAAGACGCCCGCTACATGGTCCCAGGGCTGGAACGAATACAACACTTATGCCGACAAGGTGCCCACAGTGGTCGAGAACTGGGACAACCAGTGCGCCGAAAAAGAAGCGCGTTCCGACCTCAATCGCAAGCCGTGGCCGGACTGCGAAGAGACCAAGCCGAAGTGGTGCACTCAGGCGCCCGAAACCCGCTATTTCGACGGCGTGCCGGTCTATCGCGGCTGCTGGCAGTGGCGCAAGGAGTTCGGCTGCCTGACCAATGACAGCGACTACGACTGCGGGCCACGCGCGTGGGGCAATTGCGTCTCCCAGGGCACCGCCTGCATTCAGTACGCCATTGATGGCAAGTGCGCGATCACCGAAGAGTCTTACCGCTGCGAAAAAACCCCGCCGAGCACAACGACGCACGAGGTTTGCGAGCCGTCTTCTTTCTGCCAGGACGATGGAGCCGGTTGCTTCTCCACGGATCGCCAGCCCGACCAGGATTTCGGCAAGGCGGCCGCCATGATGGAGGCGTCCCGCGAAGCCGGCGTCTACGGGGTCAACGGCGGCAACATCGAGATATTCAAAGGTTACAAGGAAGAGTGCTCGATCAAGGTCTTCGGGGGCACGGTGCTCAAGAGCTGCTGCGGCTCGTCTGGCGGCGGTTCGGCCTTCTCCAACCATGCCTTGCTTGGTGCTGGCATGACTGTGGTGGGAGAGGGTGCCAAGGAAGCTGTCGCCATGGGCTCGAAGTACATGTACGACGCCCTATACAGCTCCGTGGATGGCTCGCTCCTGGGCAAAGGGCTTGGCGCCATGAATAGCTGGGCTACGGGCCTGGGTGATGGGATGTTCAACCCCACCTTCTCTTTCTACGGCTTCCAGTTTCAATTCACGTTCGCCAACGGCTTCCAGTTCGTCGCGTTCGATCCTTATACCTTCGCTTTGCAGATCGCCATCATGGTTATCACGGAATGGCTGAGCTGCGACCAGAGCGAGCAAATCATGAGTCTGAAGCGCGGCGAAAACCTGTGCGTCCACATCGGAACCCGCTGCTCCAAGAAGCTGAAGATCATCGGTACGTGCCTGGAGAAGAAGGAAACCCACTGCTGCTTCAACTCCCTGCTGGCCAAGCTCATCAATCGCCAGGGCCGCGCCCAACTCGGTCTCCCCATGAACCAGTGCGGCGGATTCACCGAGGGACAGCTTCAGTCGCTCAACTTCGCGGCGATGGATCTTTCTGAGTTCATCCAGAAGATCGTGCCGAAGGAGGCCGACCTGGCTGGCAGCATCAACCGCGCGGGGCAAAGCGTCTCCGATCAAGTGAAGAACTACTACGAACAGGACTGACCATGAAACCCGTTGCCATCCTCTTGTCCGTCATCGGCATGGCTTTCGCGTGCGAAAGTCAGGCCCAGGCCCGTATCTACACCAAACCCCATGACTTGATGGTGCTGGCCATCAAGTCCGGCTCCGCTGCTGGCGTGCTCACTGGCCAGGTCGATGAACATTTCACCCGGCAGTTCCGCAGCACCGGGCCGCTGCTGGTGACGGCCAAGGTCATTCAGAACCTGGGTCGCGCCGACTGCAAGCGCCTTGAAATCATCTACACGAAGAAGGACGTGGATACGCCCAAGGGGCGCACCGACGCCATTCTCACCACGCAGATGAACTATTGCCTCGATGGTGGCCCGCCGCTGCCTGAAGGGGTAGGGGAGTAAGCCATGGTTCGGCAATCGCTTATCGCCCTTTCGTTGATGTTCGGCGCTGCGGCACATGCCCAGAGTGCCCTTGATTACCCGTCGATCTGGACATGCGACAGCAACAAGTTCAACTGGTATTGCGACCAGGAGGAAGCGGCGGCGGCCCCGGCGCCGATGCCGGCGCCTGCGCGTTCGCAAGAGCCGGCAAAGCCGGCCGCTCCCCGTCGAATCGAAATCCAGGACATCAAGACGGCAGAACAAATGCGCGTGGAGCTGAAGCGCCGCGAAGACATCGCCGTGATGAGTCCCACCGAGAAGAACCTGCGCGACTACCTGGAGCTATGGCAGGTCGTACAGGACAAAGGATCTGTCTTCGCGGACAACTGGCGCCGGGTGGTGTGGCAGAACCCTGACCTTGACTACACCCTGAAGCGGCCCGCCAACAACGCTGCGATCAAGCTCTTCGACGAGCGACGGGACCAGGACCAGGACCGCCACCTACAGCAATTGGCCAAGGAACACGGGCTGATTTTCTTCTTCCGCTCGGATTGTCCCTACTGCCACGCGATGGCGCCGACCATCCGCATGCTGGCCGAGAAGTACGGTATCGAGGTGCTGCCCGTTTCAGTCGACGGTGCGGGCCTTCCGGATTTTCCGCAATTCCGCGATGGACGCGCTAGTGCCGCCGCCTGGGGCGTAGAGCGCGTTCCGGCGCTGTTTATTGGTTCCAAGACAACCGGCGACCATGCGCCTATCGGCTTCGGGATGATGGCGCTTTCCGAAATCAGAACCGCATTTTCGTCTTGACCGGCACGAAGCCGGGCGATCAATTCTAAGGAGGCAGCTATGCGCTTGAAGAAAATCACTGCTGTTGTATTGGCCTGCGTTCTGGCGACCCAGGCGAACGCCGTCACCATGCAGCAACTCTTCGATGACGTGAATGCAAACGGCAATGTCTCAAATCCGGCTGCACTCCAGGGGCAGACGATGAACATGTACACCGGGGGCAGCATGTTCATGCGCATGCCCACTCGCACCTACAACTTGGCCATGGTGACGCCGCCGAGCTGGAACGCAGGTTGCGGCGGGATCGACCTTTTTATGGGCGGCTTCTCGTTCATCAATAAGGATCAGTTCGTCGCCATGTTGAAGAACATCGGTTCCAACGCGCTGGGCTATGGCTTCAAGCTCGCACTCCAGAATCTTTGCCCTACGTGCGACAACGTGATGCAGGCCCTTCAGGCCACCGCTAATCAAATTAATCGCCTCAACATCGACTCTTGCGAAACCGCCAAGGGTTTGGTTAATGCCTCGGTCCCTGAATCGTGGTCTCGTGGGCGCCAGAACGCCGCCAAGAATTTCGGCGTCGATTCCAACATCTTCGAGAACATCACAGACGCTTGGACCAATGTGATGAACAACGAAGACAAGGCCAATCAGACCGTCAATCAGGTCGCTTCAACGAATCCCGCCGCGAGCGACGATCTCCCGCGTGGGAACGTCGTTTGGAAAGCACTCAAGAAACTGGATGGCATCGACGACGAATACCGCATGATCCTGATGTCGATGGTCGGGACCACAATCTTTTCCACGAACGGCAACCGTACCAAGCCGCTCTTTGTCCCGAAGAAAGACATTACCGTTCAGCAGCTCGTCGGAAAGCAGGACACGTCCCCGACTCTTGATCTGCCGATCTGGCGTTGTGATACCACAAGCGAGGACGGTTGCCTGAACCCTTACAACAGCACTTCGTCATCCAATACCCGCAGCTTCCGCTACATGGTCCGCACGAAGATGTGGGACATCACCGACAAGATCGCCACGCGGGCCGCACACCCTGATGTCGACGCCATCTGGAAGTTCCTCAATGTCACCGATCTTCCCGTCTACAAGATGCTGGCGGTGTCCACCACGTTGAACAACACAGCCCTGGCTGACAACTTGGTCAACCGCTATCAGGACCTCATTGCGGCGAAGTATGCCGAGGTTTACATCCAGCGGGCGGTCGCCGACCTCAACGCAGCCCTGGCCAAGTACGTTGCCACGGCCAGCGATCCCGCCGTCGCCCAAGAGCTGAACAAGGTCTATCCCGAGCTGGAAAAGCTTCGCAATGATGCCCGCTCAGTTCTTGCTACTGCATACACGCAGACCATCAGCACCTATGACATTGCCCAGGAAGTGCACTACATGGAGCGCGCCCTGAACGCCAATCTGTCCCAAACACTGCGTAACTCTCTCGCCTTCGGCAAGAGTCTTCGCTAAGAGGCCCGGCGATGATCGACATCGAAATTCAAACCTACTGGAACGTCGAGACGCTGTACTACGTCTTCAATGCCGTCGCTTCGATCATGGCCGGTGCCGGCTTCGAGGGGATGATGAAAATGGTCTTCCTCTTCGCTATCGGCATCGGGATGTTTGCCTACGCAGGCAACAAACAGCTCGAAATGGCGAAGTGGTTTATCCAGGCGCTGATCTTTGTCAGCATCTTGAACCTTCCCATTGCTCGCGTGGGACTGACCGACAAGACGGGGTTGGAGCCGCCTCGTGTTGTGGATAACGTGCCTTTTACGCTTGCGGTAGTGGCGCAAGCCACCAACCTCACTTTTGGGTTCTTTACCCGCACCTACGAAACCGTCTTCGGCGTGCCGGATGAATTGGGCTTGCAGAAGGGGGATGTGGCGTTCGGCCATCGCATCCTGAAGAGCGTAAATAACGCCACGGTACGCGACCCACAACTGCGCTCCGATCTGATGCAATTCATCAAGGAATGCACGCTCTACGACATTAAGGATGGCGTGGTCGGTGCCCAGGAAATTGTGGGCGGCACCGACACCTGGAACACGATTTTCAGCAACACCAGCCCAGCGCGCTTCGCCACGTATGACACCTTGACGCCCGAGCCTAAGACCGAGCCTTGCACTGACGTGGCTATTGTTCTCAAGGACCGCGTTGCTGATGCAGCGGCCAAGGCGCAAATCTTCTACGGCAAGCAAGCGTTCTCTCGGGCTTCCACCGATGCCATCGCGGAAAGCATGTTCGTATCCGCAATCGGCACATCCTACGACTGGATTCTCAACAACTCATCCAACGCCTCCGCTGCGTTGCGCCAGTCGATGTTCAACAACATCTGGAAAGAGGCGGGCGCTGAACTGCCGGCCCTTCTGAACGATCCCGCGCGCGTGGCCGAAGTCAACGCCATGATGGCCTCCGCTCAGGCCGCACGCCAGGCCGCCGGCGCCAATGCGTCCATCAGTATCTTGGCCCAGGAAACCTTGCCTCATATTCGCAACTGGATCGAGGCGATCATCTACGCGATGTTTCCTATTGTGGTTGTTTTGATGGTGGTCATGACTGCCCAAGGAGCGAAACAGATCCTTGGCGGCTACATGATGGCTCTCGCCTGGATAGGAATGTGGCCTGTTCTCTTCGCGGTCATCAACCACCTGTCGATGATGCACCTGCGTTACAAGATGCGGGCACTTGAGTTGGCTACCGGCTCTGGTATTCCCTTTCAGCTCTCAGATGTTTTCGACGCCACATTGACCGATGAGCAATCACTTATCGGGTATATGGTCCTGCTCGTCCCATTCCTCGCTGCCGGCATCATCAAGATGGGGCAGGGTGGGATCATGTCCTTGGCGGATCGCATGACGGCTAGCTTTTCGTCCGCTGTCCATGGTGCTGGCTATCAGACCTCCATTGGCAACGTCAGCATGGGGCAGGTTGGTATGGACTCCGCCGGCATCAACACGACCTCGATGCACAAGTACGACAGCAATATGGCACTGTCCGGAGGTGGCGCCATGATCGGCACCGGGTCGGGCGGTACGGCCACCATCGCGCCGAATGGCGCTGTGGCCATGAGCCAGCTCCATAATCGCATGCTCCAGCAAATGGGCATGGACCACCGCTACGAGGCGGGCCGCAACCAGGAGGCTCATCGTACTGACATCACCTCTTCGGGCGACCAACTTTCCACCCGTCACGGCGACAGCTCTACGGGTAATAGCGTTGTGGGGGCTGACCGCACGCGAGGCGCGTATCAACAGTCCGGTGTCAGTGCTTCGACGACGGATCAGGGTGGCTACGGCGGCGCCCACACAGGCGGGCAGTCGGTCGGCAAGACTTTCCGCGATGGTTCCCAGTTCAACATGCAGGCGGGTGCACAAGACAACCTGTCCATGAATCTTGGTTTGTCTCGGCCTGGCCCAGCGGCTGCTGGAGGCGGGGGGGGTGGCGGTGGTGGTGCTGCGCCGGCTGATCCACGCGAAGAGAAGCGCATTACCGATGCCATCCGCAATGGTGGTGGCAATCAGGCCCAGGTGGATCAGGCGCTCAAAAACTATCGCTCCGGACGCGGTGCACCCGCCGATGGTGGTCTCCTTAGCCGTCTTAGTGCCGGGTTTGGCGCCAGTTCCACGAAAACCTACCAAGCTGGGCACTCGCGTGACCGTGGTGTGGTTGATCAGCACAGCCTTGATGAGAGCGCGCGCACTGAACGCACTTTCCAAGTTAGCGGTCAGCGCACCGCGCAGGACGGCGCTGGTCAACAGTCCCAGCAGACCAGCCGTACCGGTAACGATGCCGTGCTGTCCAACATCGACGAACGGTCGCAAATCCGCGACGTTTCGGATAGGCAGGAGTACGGGACCGGCGACCGTGCGAACCGCAGTGAATCCAATAGCTTCACGCATCACCGCGACTTGCTGGCCGATCCTTCTTTCATGGAAGCTGTTGCCGCCCGCAACGGCATGAGTGCAACCCGGTTCTACAGTCAAGAAACGCCGACCATCATGTCGATGGTTCAGGACTATGCGGCCGAAAAGGGCATGGTGAATGCCGCCCAGACGTTGAACACCAACACTTTCGCAGGCGAAACCTTGCCGGCCAACAAGGCCGGGTTGCAAGGCATATCCGAGAAGGAACGCAAAGACCTCCCGAACGATATTCGCGCAAAACACAAGCGCAAGGCTGCGGCAACAGGCGCCGGCAGTACCGCACCTGTTCGCACGAATACGAGCACTCCGGGGATTGTTGGGCAGTCGCGCGGCGCTGTCGAAGGCCAGCTTGATCCGAAGAACAAGGGCAGCATCCCCGCGCGGACGGGCGCCCTGGATGACAACGTGCACGCCTGGGCTAGCCCGGACAAGAAGGTTGGAGAAGGGCGCGCCAATCCATTGGGTGTTGTTGAGGACATGGAAGGGCGCGACATCAAGGATTCCGCCCTGAAGGGGTGGGACAAGCTAACCGGCGGGGACGGGACGGCAGATGGTGAAAAGCTCACCGAGAACATGAAGAGGGAAACCAGTGCATCGCCTCAGATCAACTCTGGCACGAAGCGATAAGGGCAGGGGCCTTGCGCCCCTCCCTTGTTCAATACATCACTGTGCGGCCGCGCTCGTCCTTCAGGACGGGTTGGTACTTGTTCGTGCACGGGTTGATGTCCATGCCCAGCGTGAGGCGGCCGCCGGTCGTTGCAGGAAGGTCCGTGAACCCATCGCTCAACCAGCACGCCAACCAGTAGGGAATCCAGAACATGAGGCCGCCTCCCAACATCTTGATGAAGTCCGAAAACGAGTGATCCGAAAGCACAAAGGCTATCGGAATCGGCGCTGCGTAGAGCAGCAGTTTCTTCCACTTACCCATGATCTACCTCTGTTCCTCGATGACGATATAGGTCCAGCTACCACCATCGTTCTGTTGCCCCATCGACACGATACGCCAACCCCTCTCGTAAATCTGTTTGATCGTGACCTTTCCTAGATGTTCGCAATCGAATTTGGTGTCCGCGCCGTTGAACGGATACGCGCCGCACACCCCACCCCTTGCGGGGGCCGCAAGCACGTTGGTTGCGGCGCTTAGTGCTGTCATAATGAAAGCAAACAAAGTTAGTTTTTTCATGCTTCTGCTCCATGTTTATGGCGTGAAAATGGCTAAATGTCATGTTGACAAATTACGCCGAATCCCTTTAGTTTGCAACGCAATGGCCAATTCATACAAGTCGGTCCTAGACGCCTGCGGCAAAGTATCGCGTGCTGTCTTTGTGAAAGCAGCAAAACGGCTCGACCTTTCGCCCGAATCTTACCGGATCGCAGAAGAAGTTTTGGTTCTCGGCTTCCGTCAATCCGTTGCAGCCCGTCATGCCGGCGTGTCTCGCCAGCGGGCGCATTCCGTTTGTCGTGAGCTGGTGGACGCTATCAATTTGAACGAAGAAAGGAAGAAGAAATGAAGTCACTCCTGGCTCTCTTGCTTGCGGCCACTCTTGCCGGGTGCGCCACGGCTCCCGAACCCGTCGCCATGCACAACGATTGGCGCACCGGCACCGATTACAGCCCGTACCGCTCTATCGCCACTGCGATCCAATGCGATGACTGCCGGCGCTGATGATTCCGTCCCACTGGTTCAGGCGGATTGTCCTGGTCCTCTTCTTCATGGAAGTGGGCGGCGGCATCTTGTGGGTGGCCACGCGGCTCGCCCCTGATCCCGCCTACAAACCTTTCATGCAGACGGTCGCCGGCCTGATCTTCCTGTTCGGCTTCTATGCCTCAGCGCCGTTGGCTGCGCGGTTTCTTGCGCCCGTGGCCTCGACGGACGGGCCATTGCAGCGGCGCTTGGCCGGCGTGCTCGCGTCTATGCCGGTCGGTTCGCCGGTCTATCTGTACGACCACGCCGACCAGCAAGCCAACACGGTCGGCCTCGGCCAGCATCATTCCCGCATTTATCTGACCTCGGGATTGGTCCGCCGACTGAGTGATCCAGGACTGCGCGGGGTCATTGCGCACGAGGAAAGCCACGTTGCGGAGCGCCACATCTTGGGCACCTTCGCATACGCCTCGTGCTTCACCCTCGGCAGCTACGGCACGAACAACAACACCGTTTTCCTCGCCGGCTTCCTGATCTTTCTGGCTTTGCGTCGCTACTTCGAGTATCGCGCCGATGCTGGCGCCGCCGCGCGGGTCGGCAAGGCCGACGCCTTGGCCGCGCTGCACGAGTTGCACGAGATTTACCCCTCTCGGCCATGGCATCGGTGGATCTCTGTCTTGACCGCGTATCCGACTCTGCCGATGCGCATCCGCGCCCTGGAGACCGGGCGCATGACGTTGGTGTGACGGCGATGGATTGGTACTTGCAATGGATCGGCTGCGCCTTCGGTGTTCTTGGCGCTTGGCTCTTGGCTTTGAACAACGCCCGGTCCGGCTGGGGGTTTGTCGCCTTCCTGGCATCGAACGTCTGTTGGATTCTGTTCGGCATTCTCACGAACGCGCCTGGCCTGATCTTCATGCAGGTCGCGTTTACCGCGACCAGCCTCTTGGGCATCTACCGCTGGATGCTGGCCAAGCCGCGCGACTTTCGCGCGCGAAAGTCCGGGGAGTAACGAAATGGGGTTCGGCGGTGTCGGTTGGTACTTCACCTTTCTGGCCCTGGTGCTCGCGTGCTGCATCGGCGTCCTGTGGTTTGTTCGTGCCTCAGCCCTTGCGGAGCTGTTCCATCTATCCGCTGCGCTGGTCTTCATGGCTGGGGCATTGGTGATCTACCACGGCCTTGAGTGCGCCTTGTCGCCTGTAAATGCGAAGAGGCGGATCAGGCCATGAAGAAGTACCACACCATCACGGACATCGTTGGAACCGTCTACTTGCGAGCAAAAGGTTCTCTTCGACCGCGAGCGCGGTGATGCCCGGCCGTTGGATGTACGCGCGAAGGCGGCCGCCGGCACCTTCGAGCATCTGCGCTTCGAGGTCGAGGGCCATACGCGGGCCGCCATGGACCGGCGATGCTTCATCGCCTCGGCCGTCTATGGCCCTGATGCTCCTGAAACGTGCTTTCTGCGCGCTTGGCGCGACCGTGTGTTGATGCCGGCGGCGCCCGGGCGCCTGTTTGTGCGCGGGTACTACGTGCTGTCGCCAGCCGTGGCGCGGTTCCTCTCTCGCCATGGCTTGCTCGCCGCTGCGATCCGCTTGCTACTCAACGGCATCGTGCGGCTGCTGGGGATGCCGCGATGAACAACCTGGCCAGCTTCATCTTGTTCGGTCTGGCCCTGGCACTGGCCGCGTGGACGTTCCTCGTCTGGCGTGGCTTCTCCCAGGATTGGTTGCCCGATGAACTGAAGGCCGGCCGGGTTGCGCAAGTCGAACGGAACCTCCGGGCCGACCATCCTTACCGGGTCATCGGCCGACCCGACCAGGTGTATCGCCTTCCGGACGGGCTGCATGTCCCCCTCGAAAACAAGAACCGCGATGCCCACCGCGTCTATGAGACCGACATCGCGCAGCTTTCCTTGCAGGGGTGGCTTCTGCGCCGCAATGGCCTACCCACCGCTGCCTTTGGCTACGCCGTCATCAACAACCGGACCACGCGCAAGCGCAAGGCCATCCGTGTTGAGCTGCGCGACGACGCCTACTGCGAACAATTGATCGCGCGCTACCTCGCCATCATCGAGGGGCGCGCCCAGGCCCGCAAGAGCCGAGGCCCGAAATGCAAGAGCTGCGGCCATGCTGGAGCTTGCAACTAGCTTTTCCCACCCATCATAAATTGAGGCACACCATGAACATGCGAGAACGCGAAACCCGTCTGATGGAATCCTTCGTGGCCCTGCTGGGCGACCACCGTAAGGACTTCGAGGGCTTTGTCCGTGACGTTGAGAACGTCCGCTATTGCCATACCCCCATCGACGGGCAGCAGCTCGCGCGCTGCGAATACGCCTTGCGCAACATGGAAATGCGGCTGCTGACCATCCATCGCTGCATCGACAGCAAGCAGTACGGCAATGGTCCGCTCGATGATCTGGTGAAAACCAAGAACGAGTGGGAAGGCATGAAGGCGCGAGTCGATAGCTACTTGCAGGAAATCCAGCAGGTGATCGAGGCCACGGCGACCGCCTTGCGGCCCGTTCGGCGCACGCTGGAGCATTCTTGAGTCAGTGCGACAAATCGCCTTAAAACCCTTGTCGCGCCGGCATTTTTGTTTCTATACTGCTGTCAGTTAGAAAGCAATACGTGATATCCTTGGCATACCGGCACCCTTACCGAACTGGAGCCCGTCATGACATTTGACCTCGATCTTCTGGACCCCTCGCGGCCGCCGGCCGCTGACGATCCGGTGCAGCTTCGCCGGGAGCAATTCGCCCTGGCCAACGCCTCGCTGGCCCTCGAAGGCATGAACGCTGACGCGGCCGATCTTGAGATCCAAGAAGCCGTTGCTGCGGGTGCGCTCACGTCCGACGAGGCGGTGGCGCTCTACCTGGAGCGCGCACGCAAGGGTGCAGGGTCATGACCGACCAGCAAGAGGGGTACACATACCCCGGCACCCATGTCCTCAAGAACAAGGCCGAGCTTCGAGACCTGGCGGAATTGCAGCGGTTCGAGCGCGGGGCTACCGCGATCCGCATTCAGGAGTTGCGCGAAAACCCGGTGAAGGGCAATTACGACTTGGTGCATCTGCAAGCCATTCATCGGCAAGTCTTCAAGGATGTTTATGAGTGGGCCGGCGAGGTTCGCACCGTGGACATCGCCAAGGGGCCGGCGGGCGACCGAACCCTGTTTACCTTCAAGGAAGACATCCCGGCCAAGGCCGCCGAGGTTGCTGCCACCATCAAAGAGGCTGGCTACCTGCGCGGAACCGACAAGGCACAGTTCGCGGACAAGATGGCCGAGGTGTACGCGGGCCTCAATGAAATGCACCCTTCCGCGAGGGTAATGGACGGGCGACGCGCGAGTTTCTTGGGCAGCTTGCCAAGGAAAGCGGCTACCACCTCGATTACAGCAAGGTCGACAAACAAGTCTGGAACGAGGCCGCCAAACAGTCTGTACGAGGCGATTTTGCCCCGATGCGTGAGGTGTTCTACGAAATCACGACGGTTGAACGCGCCACGGCTTTCGAGAAACTGCCCTGGCGCGAGGCGCTGGCCAAACATCCCGAGCTGGACGGCGCCTACAAGATGCTCGCGGATGCGCAGCGGGCCGGCCAGGACGTGAATTTCCTTCGTGCCGAGATCGCCAACGAGTTGCACACCGGCCGCGCCGTGGGCGATGGCGTGTCAATGGAGGAATCGCGCCGGGTCATCGAACATGCGGCCGTCTATCGCGGGTTGATGGTGCGGGATGCCGGTGCGTTGGGTGGCCAGTATCGGGGCGACGTGGTGGCCGTCTCGTCCCATCACGTCATGCTGAAAGTCGGCGACATGATCGCCGTGCGCTACGAGCGCGAAAACCTCGACCGCGCGGTGCACGTCGGGGATCGCCTGGCGATCCAGCACGGCCATGACAAGAGCCAAGTCTATGAGCAGGGCAAGGAACCTGCCCGCGATCGCGGGCGCGACATGCAGATGGAGCGTGAGCGCGTCCTGGAGAACCACTGAACTTTCGCGCGCGAAAGCGCGCTGCATGGGAGGTATATCAATGTCCGAACTATTCAACCGAACCGGCGTGCGCTACGAAGTGGCGTGTGACGTGCTGGGCGCGATCATCGCCCACCATTCCGAAGCGCTCGCGCTGGAGCGCGAGAAGCCCATCCCCGATGACGCCGTGGTGGCGGGCATCGAGGCCGACAAGCGCGCCCTGCGCGCCCTGCGCGACGGCCTGGACCCGAAAGATGCTGCCGCCATCGAGACCGTGATCCAGCAGTACGGTCCCCAGGCGCGCGAACTCTACCAGCAGTAAGCGGGAGGGGGCATGGCTTCGGATATTTCCAAGTACGGGATGGAGACGGCCTACAAAGGCGTAGAGCGTGACGCGCTGGCTGAGACCCAAGCCCAGGACAAGCCCAAGGCGATCTTGCTAGGAGGCCAGCCCGGCTCCGGCAAGTCGGTGCTGGCCGCCGAGGCTGCGCGCGAGCTGCGCGACCAGGGCGGCGCCGTCGTGATCGACGCCGACCGGATGCGGGAGGAAAACCCGCGCTACAAGCAGCTCTCCCGAGACGATCCGCAGCACGCGGCCGACCGCACGCAGAAGGAAGCCGGCGAATGGGCGACCCGCCTCACGATGGCGGCCGCCGAAAACCGCCGCAATCTGGTGGTCGACGGCACGATGCGCAGCCCCGAGAACATCCGCGATCTGGCCGTGCGACTCAAGGAAGGTGGCTACGAGGTCGAGGCCCGCGTCATGGCCGTTTCGGCCGAAACGTCGATGACGCGCGCGCGCCTGCGCTTCGAGGAACAGGTGGCCGAGCGCGGCACCGGCCGCTTCGTCAACCGCGAGCAGCATGACGGTGCCTATGTCGGCATGGCGCAGACCGTCGCCACCCTGGAGCGTGAAAAACTCGTCGATGCGGTGCGCCTGTACGACGCCCAGCAGCGGCCGATCTACGAGAACCGCCAGGAGCGTGGCGAATGGCAGCATGCGCCCGACGCCGCGCGTGCCCTGGAGCAAGAACGCAGCCGGCAGTGGACACACGCCGAGCGGCGCGACCACGTTTCCGCCCTGGAAGACATCCATGCGCTGGCCAAGCAGCGCGAAGGCGTGCGGGACAACGTGACCTACACCGTCCGCACGGCGTCGGATGGCAAGGTCATCACGGAAACCCACAACGTCTACGAGGCTGCCAAAGCCTTCCGCGACGCCAAGGCTGAAGACCAGCCGTCATTGATCCGCAGCGAGCGCGGGCTTACTGGCCGTGAATCCGCCTCGGTGCCTGGACAGACCAGCTACACGGAAAAGGCCGGTGTCCGGGAATACGGCAAGTGGATCGGTGGCAACGATGAAGACCTGAAGCGCGCCTATGCCGAGGTTCAACGGCCAGAGTCGGAACGCAGCATGCGGCCTTTGCTGGCAGATCGGGAAGAGCTGGCCGCCAAGCTCGATGCGGCGCGTGCCGACTTGGCGCGGTTCGAGCAGAGCCCCGCCTATCAGCGCGCGCAAGCGTTCGATCAACTGCCAAAGAAAGAGGCCCTGGAGCGCCATCCCGAGCTGGACGGCGCCTATAAGCACCTGCATGAGATCAAGCAGAGCTGGGGGCCGCAGACCACGCAAAACGACCGCGAGTTGTCCTATTTCAATGCCCGTGCGGAACTGTCCGGGCAGCTTCATCAAGGCCATGTCCCCCAGGGCAACGTCACGCTTGACGAGTCCAAGCGCGTGACTGACTTGGCCGCCAACCATCGCGGCCTGATGGTGCGCGAGGCGGGCGAACTCAAGCAGGACGTGAAGGGGGAGGTTGTGGCCACGTCCTCGCATCACGCCTTGGTAAAGATGTCCGACATGGTGGCCGTGCGCTACGAGAAAGGCCAGTTGGACCGCGACGTGCAGGCCGGCGAGAAGGTTTCCATCCAGCACGGCAACGACAAGAGCCAGGTCTATGAGCAGGGCAAGGAGCCGGCCCGCGATGCAGCGCGCGACATGGGCCGCGACATGGGCCGATAAGGGGAAGCAGCATGGCCGTCTACCAGATCGGCAACCAATCCATTCATTCCGATGATCCGGCTTTGCCGGAGGCGTTGGCCGCCATCTACGCCGCCAAGCAGCGGCCGCTTTGCTTGTGCCGCCACCCAGGTATCGAAATGTACGTGGCCAAGGTCGAGGACAAGTATTTCATCAAACGCATGCCGAATTCTGGTGGCGATCATGCCCCGGCATGTGACTCCTACGAGCCGCCGCCCGAGCTTTCCGGGCTGGGCCAAGTCATCGGGACCGCGATCCAGGAGAACCCCGACGAAGGGACAACGGCCTTGAAGTTCGACTTCTCGCTGTCCAAGGGTGCCAGCCGTTCCGCTCCGGCGCCCAGCGGCAAAGAGACCGATAGCGTCAAGACCGATGGCAACAAGCTCACCTTGCGCGGCACGCTGCATTACTTGTGGGAGGAAGCGGGGTTCAACCGTTGGGCGCCCACCATGGCCGGCAAGCGGAGCTGGTACGTCATCCGCAAGTATCTGCTTCAGGCGGCCGAGGACAAGACGGCCAAGGGCGCGAGCCTGGCCGGCATGCTCTACATCCCCGAGTCGTTCAATGCCGAGAAGAAGGCCGAAATCACACAGCGCCGCATGGCGCAGATGATGCGCATCGCCGCACCCGAGAAAGGTGCGCGGCGCCTGATGCTGGTCATCGGCGAGGTCAAAGAGCTGGCCCAGGCGCGCTACGGCCACAAGATCGTGCTCAAACATCTGCCCGACTGTCACTTCATGATGAATGACGACATCCACAAGCGCTTGCTCAAGCGTTTCGAGATCGAGCTGGGCTTGTGGGATGCCTTGGAAGGGTCGCATCTGATGATGATCGGCACCTTCAGCATTGGGGCCACGGGTGTGGCTTCGCTCGAAGAGACCGCGTTGATGTGCGTCACCGAGCACTGGATTCCGTTCGAGAGCACCTACGAGAAACTGGTCCTCGATGCGCTGACCCAGCAGAACCGGCGCTTCATGAAGGGCATGCGCTACAACTTGCCGTCCACGCGGCCGCTGGCGTGTGCGGTGGCCTCGGACACTGAGCCGGAACCCACCGCCATGTACGTGGTGCCCCCTGGCGCCAGTGACGACTACCTGGCGGCCGTCGATGAGCTGGTGGCCGGCAGCAAGTTGGTCTCGTGGGTCTGGAAGGCCGGCGACGAGCCTATGCCGCCGCTACCGGCCCTGCCGGCGTGACGCCCATGCCGTACTGCCCTGCCCTACTGCTTACCTCAATCGCCGTGCGGTTCTGTCTTTCGCGCGCGAAACCGCTTTTCCCACTCCACCAACAACAAGGACTTACTGCATGAACCGACAAGATCTGATCGACGCCATTGCCGCCGACACCGAATCCTCGAAAGCCGCCGTTGGGCGCTTCCTCGACAGTTTCATCAACCAGGTGCAAGGCACCGTGGCCAGCGGTGACGCCGTGAAGTTGAGCGGCTTCGGTACGTTCGAAAAAGCCAATGTCGCCGCCCGTGCCGGGCGCAACCCGAAGACCGGCGAGACCATTTCCATTCCGCCCACGGTGCGGCCGCGCTTCACGCCGGGCGCCACCTTCAAGGCACTGGTCAAGGGCTGAGGCACACCATGAAGACCTCCCCTGCCCTATCCGCAACTGAGGCGGCGGTCTTGCGCGCCCTGCTGGGCGGGCCGGTCTCGGGCGCGCAGCGCCTGGCCGAAGCGGCCGCCGGCTGCCGTCTGTCGGCCGACCTTGCGCGCGTGCATCGCCATGTTCTGGCCATTCGGGCCTTGGTGGTGCGGCGCTATGTCCGCTCGCGCCCGGACCACGGCCGCGCCCGTTTGGAAATCACGCGCGCCGGCCGCCGGGCGCTGCGTCCGGCGTCGCCTCGCCTCGCCTTGTGGTTCTTGACTCCAGTGATGGCTTTGGCCGCGAGCGCCTGTACCACCACCCCGCCGGCCGCGCCCTCGCGCATGCCGCTGATGGGCTACCCCACCATGACGGGTTTGGCCCAGGTGCGCGATGCCAAGACCGGCGAAGCGTATTTCGTCCCCTGCAATCCCTGCGCATCCCCCACCGTCAAGACCCTGGCCGGCGCGGATGACGCGCGCCCCGCTGCGGCAATGCCCCGCCGGCAGGCCCTGGAGGGCGTGGTTGATCGTCGCGCCGTCCTGGAGAGTCTGGCGGCCCCTCCTGCGCCCGCTTCCGAGCCGACGCCTGCCCCTGCCGGCGTGCTTTCGCCGCCTGCCTCAACCGCCGCCGTGGCCGCCGCGACTGGCTTCACCGCTTCCGCCGCCACCGTGATCCCGCAATCTCTTGTGGTGGCGGCCCCCGTCCCGGACAAGCTGGCCGTGCTGTTCGCCTCCGCTTCGGCCGAGCTGGACGCCGAGGCGCTGCGCGCCCTGGCACCGCTGCTCCGCGCGGCGGCCCAGGGTGGCCACGTCACCATTCGCGGCGGTGCCGATGCTTCTGGTTCGACGGCCGCCAATCGCACGCTTGCCGCCAAACGCGCGGCGGCCGTTCGCGCCGCCTTCCTGGCGGCCGGCGTGCCGGCGGCTCGCCTGAAGGTATCGGTTTGCGCGACCTGCTACGTCGCGCCGAATGCCACACCGGACGGCCGGCGCGCCAACCGCCGCGCTGACGTAGAGCTGGCCATGCCGTCCCAGGCTGAGACTGGCGATGCCGCCACGCATAAGGGGTGATGTCGTGAGGCCACTACTTTCGTTCGCTATCGCGCTTGCTTGCATGCCGGCGCTGGCCACCGATCAGCTTCCCGCTCCCTCGCCTGCACCCGTTGCCGCGCCTCAACCTGTGGCGCCTGTCGATGTTGCCGTGTCCGGCGCCTTTGACGTGGCGGCCGACCTCGGCCGTACTGTCTATGTCGAGGCTCTGGCCAGCTCGCACCTCACGGGCGTGCTGCGCGATGCGCTTGCGCGGCGGGGTTTGTCTTTGGTCGCTTCGCGCGACCAAGCGACGGTTGTCTACGAGCTGGACGGCGCTTTTCAGGCGCTGCGGCCGGCGACTCAGCGCCGGGCCGACATCCGCTTGGGCGACTACGCCGAAAATCCGGCGCCGCTGACCACCAAAAGCGGGCGCGGCCCCTCTGTGATGCTGTCGCTCAACCCGCTGGCCATCTTGATCGGCACCATCGCCTCGAACGTCGGCAATGCCACGGGCGCGCAGGATTCGGTCAACGCCGCGACGGCCGGCGATCCTGACGGCAAATGCCTGTCCAAGTGCGACGAATGGCGGTACAAGCAGCGCAACGTCGTTACCCTGACGCGCTCCGGCCCGGACGGTACGGCGACGTGCTCCGCACTCGCCACGGTCGAGGACGCGGCCTTGCGGCCGGCCGAGCTGATCCAGACCTCGCTCGATGCGCTGGCCAGCGCTATCGGCTTGCCCGACGCCTTGGCCGGCGCCGTCGCCCGGCCGTGACGCTTCGCTCGCCGCGCTTCCTGATCGCCCTAGCTTGTGCTGCCACCCTGTCGGCGCCTGCCTTCGGCCAGGCTCGCCAGTTTCTGGTGTATGACGGCAAGAGCTATGGGCCTGACCAGCTCGACATTGCCGCCGTTTCCCCGGTCGCTGTCGCGGCACCCAAACGCCTGTCCAATGGCGATTTCGCCGTGCCGCGTGCGGCCGATGGCCACTTCTACATCGCCGGGGCGGTCAATGGCTTCCCCGTGGTGTTCATGGTCGATACCGGGGCGCGCTTCACGACCGTGCCGGCGCGGCTGGCCAGCAATGCCGGCATCCGCGTCGGTCGCGTCACCGTTTTCGAGACGGCCGGCGGCCGCGAACGCGGCGGCCTGTCGGCCGCCAACGTCCTCGCCCTCGGGCCGTTCACGGTGCCTGATGCCGCCGTTGCCGTTCTCGACCGCCTGCAATCGCCTGTGCTGGGCATGGACGCGCTCAATCGTTTCCAGATTTCCCATGCCCACGGCTTCATGACCCTTCGTCCTGCCCCATGAACCCCCCTACCCCTCGCGCCTGGGTGCGCTTGCCGTCCGGGCGCCGCCTCGACCTGATGAATCCTGATCCCGCCGCATGGCTTGACGAGGACTTGGCGATTCGCCTGGCGCGCACTTATCGCTGGGGTGGCGAGTCCGTTTGGCCCTGGCCGTTGTCTGTGGCCCAGCATTCGCTTTTGGTGCTCGCTTTGCGCCGGCAGTGGTCCGATGCCCCTCTGAGCCGTTCTGACGCGCTCCTGGAGCTTCTACATGACGCGGAAGAGGGGTTGTTGGGGTTCGACTGCATTTCGCCCTTGAAGGACGTGCTGGGCCTGTCTTTCCGGGCGGTTTCGTCTCGCCTGATGGCTGCCATTTCCGCGCGCTACGAGCTGCACGCATGGACGCCGGCAGCGCACATCATCCACAAGCAGGCCGACTCGGTAGCGGCCGCCTCGGAGGCCGTGCATTGCATCGGCTGGCCTATTCATGAGGTCCGCGATGTCCTGGGGATCGTGCATCCTGTCCTCGATGTCGATCCGCTGGCTGAGACCTACGGTTGCCGACCGTGGGAGCCGTGGCCGGCGGATGTTGCGGCCGAGCGATTCCTGGGCGCATTGGAATCGTTGAGGGCTGTTGAGCTGGGCCAACTTGAGGCCCAAGCCTGACCCCTTGGCGTCTCCCCTGCGGGGCCGGGCTTTCGTGCTGCGCATCGAGCCGTCGACCGGCGAGCCGGTCTAGTCTCGCCCCTGGCGGGCTTCAATCCCTGACGCCTTCGCGCCTGCGGCGCTGCGCGCTGCGCTTGCCTCCTGGGGGATCGCTACGCGAACCCCCGCCGCGCGGGCTTGGCGTCCCCCTGGGGCGCCGGACAGGGCGAGCCCTGACCGGCTGGGCCTGGCGGCCTGGTCGGGCGACTTTCGCGCGCGAAAGTCGGGAACGTGGATCTGAATCCGTGGTGTGCCGGCGCTGGTGCGCTGAATCCGCTTCGCGCGGGGCCGCACTGCACCGCTCCCTTCGCCTTGATTCGTCGTCATGGTGCCCTCCGGCCGGGCTTCTCCGGTCAAGGGCCGGGCTGCGCCCTGAAATCCTCACCCGTTCGGTGCTCGCCTGCGGCTGCGCTCCGCGTGCGGCTTCCGGTTTCACCCTTGACCGCGCCCGTCCTGCGTGCCCCTGGACGCCGAGGCGATAGGTAGACGGTGCAGTGCAAAGGCCGGCCCCGCGCTCCGCTGGCCATGTGGGTGCTCGAAGGGGGTAGCGGAGCATGCGCCCCTGCGGGGCGACGAACGGCGAGACCTTGGGGGCCTGTTCCGGCCTCCAAACCCCGGCCCGAGGGCTCCAGGTTCCGGTCGGCAGGGGAAAAGCGCAAGGCCGGGAGGGTGCAAAAAAAGATGGTTTTTCTTCGTCAAACTATTGACGGTCAATAGTTCGCGGGGTAGAATGACGGCATTGCTTGAATGCTTGGAGTGATTCGATGCCTCGCTACCGTCAATACCGTTTCGACAACTGCGCCAACACATTGGCCGAGGCCATCGAGGCCGCCAAGCGGGCCGCTGACAACTTCGGCCTGCCGCAGACGGTGTTGCGCAACACCGATACTTGCGGCTGGTGGCACTCCAACCCGTTTGCCCGCTCGATAGCCGTCTCGGAGCTGCACGCAACGTACTTGCCTGCGCGCTACTTCTCTCACTGATGCTACCGGGTGATGCGATGCGATTCCAGCGCTACGGGCACTTCGAGTTCCGCGATACCGACCGCAAGCGGTCGGCTTTCCTGCGCAAGCAGAAGGCCGAACGTGAGGCGTTGCCGTTGTTTGCCGACCAGGTGGCGGCCGCGCAGATCGGTGTCGATGAGGAAATGCAGGCACGGCGGCGCCAGTGGGAGCGCGACCTGGCGCGTAGCCGTCAGCGGCAGGCCGATAAATGGCGCGAGGCGCGCCGTCGCATCCGCACCTACCCTGAACCCGTCCGTGCGGCCCTGCTGGGTTACTGGCAAGCCTGTTGCTGGCCTGGCGATCCCGTTTATTTCCTCTCCATGCTGCACATGTACGACCACGGCCGCTTGCAACTCGACGTGCCGGCGCTGACCCAGGAGTGACCATGCCCCAGCCCCTCATTGACCATCTGGCGCGCGCGGCGACCTTTTATCGCGACCAGCTTCTCAGCTCGCCTCATGCCATCGCCTATCTGAAGTCTCGCGGCGTGCGCGGCGACACCGCCGCCCGTTTCCGGCTGGGGTATGCCCCGGCGGGGTTCCAGGCGCTGCGGGCGGCTTTCCCGGACTACGGCGACCCCGCCTTGCAGACGGCCGGCTTGGTGGCCATGAACGACGCTGGCCGGCGCTACGACCGTTTTCGGGATCGCGTCATGTTCCCCATCCTCGATGATGCCGGCGACGTGATCGGTTTTGGTGGGCGCGTGCTGGAGGGTGATGGGCCGAAGTATCTCAATTCACCCGAAACCCCGGTTTTCCAGAAGGGGCGCGTGCTGTTCGGGCTCACCCAGGCGGCCGATGCCATTGCCGCGACTTCGACGGTGTTTGTGGTGGAGGGCTATCTGGATGTCGTCAGCTTGGCGCAACACGGCGTACAGAATGCCGTGGCCACCCTGGGGACTGCCACGACGGGCCAACACGTTGAACGGCTGCTGTCGCTGGCCCGGCAGGTGGTTTTCTGCTTCGACGGCGACGACGCCGGCCGGCGGGCTGCGGCGCGCGCCCTGGAGGTTTGCTTGCCCCACGTTACCGACGCGGTGTCGATTTCCTTCCTGTTCCTGCCGCGTGAACACGACCCGGATAGCTTCGTGCGCGCCAAGGGTGCTGATGCCTTCCATGACTTGGCGACGGAGGCGGCTTCGCTCGAAGGCTTCTTTCTGGCCAATGCCATGCAGGGCTCTTCGCTGGAGCACGCCGAGGGCCGGGCGCGGCTGGTGGCCCTTGCCAAGCCGGGGCTTCAACAGATCGTTGCGCCGGCCTTGCTGCGCCGCTTGCTCGATGCGCTGGCGCTTCATACCCGCTTCACGGCCGCCGAGCTGGCCGAGTTGTGCGACTTGCAAAATAATCTTCGTTGTTCTATTGACCGTCAATAGTTCCATGGTAGAATTGTCTCCATCGGCAGTGGTTGGACGGCCGATGAACCCCGGCAAGACTGTGAGCAGACAGTGGGGCGCTTTAACCGAGCTTTCGCGTGCGAAAGCGACGATCCGCCAAGACCATCATCAACTGACTTTAGGAGCTTCGATCATGCGCAACACCGTTTATGCCCGCCTCTTCGACCGTCTGGCCGACCTGATTCCGTCCCTCCATTCCGCGCCGGCCGGCGCGGTGTTCTGCGCCCCGCCGCGCATCCCCGACGACATGGCGGTGTATTGCCACATCGCGGACGTGGAGGGCGACATGCGTCTGATCGAGCTGGCCGACGACAACATCAAGAGCGGTACGGTGATGCCGGCGCCGTGGCTCAAGCTGCGCGTGGACCTGGCCAACAAGCTGGCCGAAGTGCTGGAGATGGAAGATGCCTTCGGCTACCAGGTGATCTATGCCGGCGGCAAGGCCGTGAATCCGCGCCGGCCGCAGATCAACCTGTACGCCATGAACTGGCTTCAAGTCATGGTGAATTTCGAGCTGTGCTTTCAGCCTGCCGACGTGTCGGTGACCGCCTGATCTGCCTACTGGAAAGGACGAACGATCATGAAAACCATCGCCATCGCCAACCAAAAAGGTGGGGTCGGCAAAACGACCGTGGCCCGCAACCTGGCCTTCTTCGGCATCGAACGCGGCTTGCGCGTGCTGTGCGTGGACCTCGATCCGCAAAAGAACTTCAGCAAGACCCTGCGGGCGCTGCGCGAACGCACCCTGGGCGACCAGGGCGACGAGCTGCAATCGCTGACGGGCAGCGCCTTGTTCGACGGTGACGCCATCGAGCTGCGGCCGCTGGCGTGCAGCGAGAATGCCGCGCTGGTGGCCGCTGATCGTGAGCTGGTCGACGTGGCCAGCCGCCCGCTGGAAGACCTACACGGCCCGCGTGCTGCGCTGGCCAAGCTGGCCAGCGACTACGACCTGTGCATCATCGACACGGCTCCCACGCTGGGTAATCCGCTGTACGCCGCACTGATCGCCGCTGACTTCGTGGTGTGTCCCTGCACGATGGACCAGGACGCCATCGACGGGCTGGGCGACCTGTTTGAAGACATCGCCCGCGTGCAGCAACTGGAATGGAATGCCGACCTCGTGACGCTGGGCCTGCTGGCCAACCGCGTCAATACCCGTCGCGCCTTCGACCGTAATGCCCTGGGGCAACTGCGCGACGAGCTGGGCGCCGTGGTGATGGAGGGGGTGCTGTACGACCGCGCCGCGACGCAGTACGCCAAGGATCGGCCGGTGTGGCGCGTGCAAAGCGGCGAAAGCCAAATCCTGGCCGCCCGTGAAATGAAAGCGGTGTGCAGCCAGATCTTCGACAAAGCCGCGATCTAAGAGGACAAGGACATGACCGCAACCGCAACCAACAAGAAGCCTGGCTTGAACCTGGGCAAGCTGTCCGCCGTGGCGCAGATCGCCGTCAAGCCGGTGCAGCCGGCCGATGCCGAAATCGACCTGGAACGCCTCTACAGCGTCAAGCAGGTGCGCAAGACGTTCCGGAACCTGGAGGAGCTGGCCGAGAGCTTCAAGCTGAACGGCATCATCGAGCCGCTGGTGGTGCACGAAGACGCCGATGGCCGCTATCGCATCATCGTAGGCGAGCGCCGCTACCGCGCGGCGCCGCTGGCAGGGCTTACCAAGGCGCCCGTCATCATCAAGAAGGGCCTCACCGAGCTGCAAATCCGCCGGCTGCAAGTCACGGAGAACAACGACCGCGACGACCTGACCGCCTACGAAGAAGCCATGGGCGTGATCGAGGACGTGGAGCAGTACGGCACCAAGGAAGCCATGACGATCTGGAACCGTGGCGAGGCGTGGGTCAGCAAGCGCATGGCCGTGCGCCGCTACGCTGATCCCGTGCGCGCGCTGCTGGAGAACGATCTGTGCGGCGACTTCGAGGTGCTGCACTGCCTGAATCAGATTTACGAGCTGGAGGACTCGCACACCGAGTTCGAGCGCATGCGTCACCGCATGAACGAGGGCCTGCCGCTGTCGCGCGACGAGGCGCGCAATACGCTGTCGCGCATGAAGGCGTGGAAGCAGCAGCAAGACGACATGGCCCAGCGCCGGCTGGAGCTGGCCAACGCGCAGAAGGCCACCGAGAAGGCCCCGGCGAAGACATCGCAAGGGCCGGAGGATCAACGCCAGCGCGAGGCCGAACGGGCCGGGGAGGGCGCTGCCGACGCGGATGATGCGGACCCGGCGCAGAGCGGCCCTGCCAAGGGCGCGCCCAAGAAGGCGGCCCGTCAGGAAAGCTTGCCGTCGATGGAGTTGACGCCCGAGCAGAAGGCGGCGGCCGAGCGGGAGCGCGCGAACGAACGGCTGTTGTCGCTGCGCGATGAGGTCTTTGAGTGGGGCGAAGCCAACCAGGCGCAGTTCTTCAGCATGAAGACGCACATGGAAACCCTCGACCACGGCATGCACGAAACGGAGTGGGTCTTGTGGCAAGGCTTCCTGGCCATGACGCTGCCGATGCTCGAAGGCATCGGCCCCGAGCGGGCCGTGACCTACCTCAAGAAGCTGCAAGGCGAGCTGAAGGGCAAGACGCCTCGCCAGTTGTGGGAAGAAATGCACCCCGACATCGGGCCTGGGCGCTGCGGGGCGCCGGACATGCCCCCCGACTGGCGGTTTTGATCGTGACGGGGCGGCCTCGCGGCCGTCCTTTGTTGAACTTTCGCGCGCGAAATCGGCGCGCCCTTGCATTGGATTGCCGTGATGAGAATCAAACGCCTTGCCCCTCACACTTTCGACTTGGTGGCCGCTGACACCCGCCTGGGTGCGCAGGCGCGCGATATGGCGCGCGCCGTGCTGGTGGATGGACGGGCGCAGGCGGACGTGGCCACCGAGTACGGCATGAGCCGCCAGCGCGTCAATCTGGCCGTGGCGGCCATTGAGCGCGCCTACGTCAAGCTCGCGGCGCCAGGCGAAAGCTCCATCCGCTTCGAGCTGGAGCTTCCCGAGGCCCTGGCGCTGGAGCTGAGCGCGCTGGCCGAGGCCCTGGTGCAATGCCCTGACGCCGAGCGCCGGGGGGCCGCCATCGAGAAGGTGCTGGCCGCTGCGCGTAGCGGCCGCAAGCGGCTGTCCACCTAAACAAATAGTTGCATCCGTAAGCCATTCATGTAAGGGCACCCAGTAATGCTATACAAAAAGTCTGATATACCCTTGATGGACGAACTTATTGCGAACTTGCCCGATTTCCTTGCCAATGGCTACGATGAGGACGTGAGGGCTTTCACGCGCAGCATTCAGGCGAAACCGCAACAAGTTTTTCTCTTTGAGCGTCATTTCGATGCGCTGGCCTTCGACAACCTAATTCACTGGACCGGCACACCTTCACAAGACGCCACACTAGCAAAGGTGGCCGCCAGTGAGGAACAAATGCGCCAGTTCCTAGAGGGGATGGGTCGCCCTTACGAAAGCTACCTGATCGTAACCAACCACGGCACGGAAATTACCTTTGAGGTTGGTTGGCGCGATCAAATGGCTGGTAATGTCGTTTGGGATCGGTGGATTGAAGCGGTAGATGATCCGGTAATGGCATTCGCCAATGCCGGGTTTTTGTTCGATCTTCTGGACTACCAGTGCGCGACGCGACCCACCGAAAAGCCTGAGCCCCCTTTGTATTGCTACCATCCAGAACGCTTTAAGGCGTACCGCGACTATGCGGAGATTGTTGCGAAGTTCTACCGCCAAAAGGTTGAGCCTCAGTCCGGCATGCTGACAGTCCCTCAACTGAATGAAGTGATGCGTGTGGTCTTCACGGAACTCAACCGCCGCTCGATGGATTACCCGCGCCGGCTGAAGGAGTCACACCCCGCTCCCTCTCTTGTCATTGAGGCGGAGGAAACGCTTGCAACCGCTTACGGGCGCTTTGTTCAGGCGGGCCGCCAGATCATGGACTTCCCCCCGGCGCTGACTGAGATGTTGGCCAAGACGGACATCGACGACATCCCCCTGAACAGCATCAAGCTCCCTTATGCATCGCAATACCTCTACTTTGGTCCCCAGGTTGCCTTAGAGCTTGAGCCCGGATGGTTCGTCGATGGTGCATACGTCGAGCAGCGCGGGCTCAGTGGCGATGTGCGATTTACCATCACAGCCGCCCCTGACGATCACTCTCTGTCGCGACAGTGGTATCTGTTTCCCGAGGCCGAATACACCCAGGATTTTGTGGAGAGCTTCCGCTCAATGGATTTGGCCACGGCAATTGATACGGTGTTATCCGACCGCCTGGCTGCTTTGAAGGCTCACCAAGATAGGAATGGCGGTGATATCACCGCTGCCGTGCAGGCCGAGTTCGTCAAGAACGGCGTTGCTATGCCGGATGCCGTGAGGGTCGTTGATGTAGGTCCACAGATGGCTGTGACGCGCGACGAAATCGCCCGCCGCCGGCACCCGATCTACAAAGCTGCGCTGCAATTGGCGGTCAACGCCTTGTGCTACGTTTCCGCTTACCCCGACGATATCGAAACGGTCTGGCCAGAAGGTACGCCGGTTTCCCTCAAGGAAAAGGTTCTTAGTGGGAAGGGTAAGGAGCAGATGCGCGCAAAGTCCAAGCTGGCGGCGCTTGGCTACGTTCCCGTACATATCTGCGGCAAACGTATTGCGGAACAGCGCACTCTTCACGGTATTCATCCGCAGGAGCATGCCCATGTTTCCACCCACTGGCGGCGCGGCCACTGGCGCAACCAGGTGCATGGACCGGCACGGTCGCTGCGGAAGCTTATTTGGGTTATGCCGGTCATTGTCGGCGCGAAAGACCACGACGATCCAGAGGCTGGCCATCTTTACCTAGTCTCGTAAGACTTGTGCTTCGCGCCTTGTTATGTAGTCTTGTTGTGACTACAATAGACATCCAACTGATTGAAGGAGAGTCGCCATGAGCACTGCCGATACTTATGTTCGCGCTCGCATCGACACCAACACGAAAGAGCGTGCGGCCGCTGCCCTGGACGCTATGGGGTTGTCGATTTCCGATGCGATTCGCCTGCTGATGCTTCGGGTGGCCGACGAGCGGCGGTTGCCTTTCGACGTGAAGGTGCCCAATGCCACGACGCGCAAGGCGATTGCCGAACTGGAGGCAGGGAAGGGCGCAAAGTTCGCCAGCGTCGATGCGCTGATGGCCGACCTGCATGCGGACAATTGACCGCTCAAGTGCCTTCAAGCGCGATTACAAACGCGAGGCCAAGGGGCAGCACCGGGCCACGCTCGACGACGCGCTGAAGCCCGTTCTTATGGCCCTTGTGACCGATCAACTCCTTGACGCCCGCTACCGCGATCATGACTTGAGCGGGGCATGGGGTGGCTATCGTGAGTGCCATATCAAGCCCGACCTGTTGCTGATCTACCGCAAGCTCGACGGCGATGTTCTGAGGCTTGCGCGGCTGGGTTCGCACAGCGAGCTTTTCGGATGAGGCGCGCAATGTTGCATCAAGCGCATCCCGAAAAAAGAAATGCCCGGCGAGCAGGCCGGGCACCTCAGGACCATCATCAACCCCTCATGGATCAACGCGCTGGGGAGCGGGCAAAAACACAAGGAGCCAATGTATGAAGAATTCTAGCACAGCAGGCGTTACAGGAACACTCTTCCCGGGCGACGATGCGGCTTTGCCTTCGGGCTCGCGCGCGCCGGCCGACGCTGTGCAAGCGGATCTCTTTGTGGTCCTGGAGACGTTCCACGACTGGCCCGTGAAAGACGACATGTCGTCGATGGAATACCCGATCTTCAGTCTGTCCAAGAATCACGATACGCGCATCCGCCAGTATTCGCGCGGCGGCAAGAGCGTCCGGGTGATTCCTTCGGCCTATGGCGCCGCCACGGTCTTCGACAAGGACATCCTGATCTACTGCATCAGCCAGCTCGTGCGCGCGGCCGACGCCGGCATCCCGATTTCGCGGCGCGTGCGCGTCGACGTGTACCCGTTCCTGGTCGGCACTCGCCGCAGTACAGGCGGTGCCGCCTACGAGCGCGTAGTCGACATGTGCCGCCGGCTGAAGGGCACCACCATCGAGACCAACGTCAAGACCAACGAGAAGGAACAACTCGAAGGCTTCGGGCTGATCGAGGACTACCGCATCACGTCCTACACCAAGAACCAGAAGGGCGCCCTGGAGCTGGAATTGACCATTTCGGACTGGCTCTACCGCGCCGCAATGGACTTCGACATCCTGACGCTGCACCCCGACTACTTCAGCCTCGGGCAAGCCCTGGAGCGCCGACTGTACGAGCTGGCCAGGAAGCACTGTGGCGACAAGGCTTGGTGGGAAATCTCCATCACCCTGCTGCACGAGAAGACCGGCAGCTCGCAGAGCTTGAGGCGGTTCAAGCAAGACCTGAAGGAGATCATCGCCAATGATCCCCTGCCGGATTACCGCATCGCGCTCGACGAGACCACCAAGCCCAACAAGGTGGTTTTCCTGACGCGCGACAACGCCAAGCTGGTGTGCGAGGCCAACCGCGCCGGCCGCTTGTCCTGGGTCTCGTTTTTCCTCCAGAAGACGCTGACGCATTGAGCCTGGCCAGCACCCAGCGCCTCGGCGCGATGACCTGGTTCGTCTATCGCGGTACAGCCCACGTGGAGCCGCCAGTGTTTCGTCTATCGCGGAACATTTGGCTATTTGACAACAGCCCCTTGTTTCGTCTATCGCGGTACGTTTCTATCGTCTATCGCGGTACATTTCCCGAAGGCCGACACCCGCAAAACCCGCATCGGGACGGGCTTTTTAGCCTGATGGCATCGAAACCCCCGTTTTTTGCTGCCAAGCTGACAGCTCCGACACCCGTCGAAACGACTCGTCTATCGCGGTACATTTGGGCGGTTATCCACAGATTTCGGGCTCGCTTCGTCTATCGCGGTACAAACCGTCGTCTATCGCGGAACACTTTTCTCGTCTATCGCGGTACATGGTTCTCGTCTATCGCGGAACACCCATCGCGGAAATTCCGTTGCGCACCAACGACTTACGACCGCTTATCCACAGCGTAACACGCGCGCGCGATTTAACGCCTTCTTATTTAACGCTTTAACGCCGCCGCCTCTTGGGGGGCAAGCCCCCCGCCGGCTCGAACCCGGCCGCAAGCGGCCGTTCCCGCCCGGCATCCCCCCAGGGGCGTTGCCCCTCGGCCTTCGGCCTCACCCATGAATGGCGCGCCGATGGCGCGACCGTTCACGAAGGCCCGGCGCTGCCGGGCCGGTGGTACTCCACCGCCGTGCCAGCACGGTCTAGGTGGCCCAGGCCGGCCGCAAGCGGCCAACCTGAGCTGGCCCGCAAGCGGGCCACCCTACGGGCACCAAGACCCGGTAAATCACGCCCGCCGCGTCCTACGGCCGCGCCGGCCGCTCAACCGGGCGCGCAAGCGCGCCGTGCAGAACCGTTCAAGGTCCACAACCCCTCAAAGCTGGCCAGAAAAGGAAGGGCGAAGCCTTCCGCGACCGGCACCTTACGTCGAAAAGGGCTTTACGGCAGCGCAGGGCGCCCGTGGCTGCGTTTTTCCGCACCTGGCCAGCCCGATCCCTCGCCGACCTCGGAAAAACGGCTTGTAGGGGGCGTCTCAGAAAACGGAATTTAAAGTACGTTAAGGCTTTGGCAGCGACTGTAGCGGCCTGAACTTCCCCGAACCGACCTTGGCGCTGCTGCGCCAGAGGTAATCGCCGGTCAGGTTTTGTAGGCCGTTCTGGACGGCTTTCCTTTCCCGCTGGCGACCGCTGGCCAGCTCGGCGGCCGGGATCGGCCTTGTCTCGTCGCTGTACGCGATAGACGAAGCGCCGCGATTTTCCGCCACTGACCACCTGCGCGCGCTCGCCAGCGGGCCGCGAATTGCGCAGATTTGCCGGTTTTCGCTGGCTGGCGCCTCTCAACAGGCCGCTTTCCGGCCGGCGCCTCGTCTATCGCGTGCTTTTCGTCTTGGCCCCTTCAGCAGCGCACGGCCGGCGGCGGCCGACCTGGTGAATCGAGCTGCCCAGGCGACCGACGCGCTCGCCGTCGTTGTTGTGTTGTTCTGTTGTATGGTGTATATTACAACATACAACAACAAACAACACTTTAACCCGACCTGAAAGGAGTCTTGCCATGGCGAGCGAAGCGATCATCACGGAAGAGTTGATTTGTAAGGCGGCCGAACAACTGGCTGCCGAGGGATTGCGGCCGACGAACGAGACGGTGCGCGAGCTGTTGGCGAAGTGGACCAGCACGAAAGGCGGCAGCTACGCCACCATCGGCCCGGTGCTGCGGGCGTGGAAGGCACGGCGTAAGGCCGCCGAGTCGGCTGAGCCGGTGCGCGAGGCCGCACCCCAGGCGGTGCTCGATAAGGTGCAGGGCTGGGCCACCGAAATGTGGGGTGTGGCCCTGGAGCTGGCCAACGGCCGCCTCGCGTCCGAGCGTGAGGCATTGGAGCGTGCGCGGCTCGATCTGGAGGCCGAGACCGCCGAGGCCCTGGCCCTGGCCGAGAAGCGCGAGGACGAGCGCGACGACGCTCGCCGGCAGATCGCCGAGCTGGCCGACCAGCTCACTACCGCCCAGGCCGAGCGTGAGGCTCAGACCGAGCGGGCGGCAGCGGCCGAGGCAAGGGCGGCCGAGCTGGATAAGCGCGCCCAGGAGCTGCACGACGACGTGAAGGCCGAACGTGCGCGCCGGGACCACGCCGACGAGGCGCGCCGTACCGTGGAGGCTGAGCTGGCGACTCAGCGTGCCGATGGCGCCCGGCTAACGCAGCGGGCGGCCGACCTGGAACGCGAGCTGGAAGCGCACCGCGAGCGTAGCGCCGTTGCGCTCGACCAGGTGCGCGCCGATCTGGAGCGTGTGCAGGAGCAGGGCAAGGCCGACGCGGCGGCCGCGCGTCAAGAGCATGCCGAGGCCCTGGCGGCCCTTCGCAAGCAGCACGAGGGCGAGCTGGTGCGGCTGAAGGACGCCCATCAGCAGGCCATGCACGAGCAGAAGCAGCGCAGCGTCGACGTGATCGGCAAGCTGGAGGCGTCCAAGCAGCGGATGGAATCCGAACTGAACGCCGCGCGGAAGGAGGCGCGCGAGGCGACGGGCCAACTTGGCCGGCTGACCGGCGAGCTGGATGCCCTGCGTACCCAAGTCGCCACCCAGGAGGCGACGATTCGCGGCTTCACGAAGAAGGGTGATAAGTGATGGCAGAGAAGACGAGGATTGCCTGGACGGATAGCACTTTCAACCCGTGGATCGGATGCACGAAAGTGGGGTTGGGTTGCGATCATTGTTATGCCGAGGCACTGATGGACAAGCGCTGGCACCGCGTTTCCTGGGGAAGCGGCCAGCCGCGCCAGCGCACCAGCGCCGCGAACTGGCGCCAACCGTTGCTGTGGGAGAGGGGGCACGAGGCGTTCGCACTGATGCATGGTCGCCGCCGTCGGGTCTTCTGCGCGAGCTTGGCTGACGTGTTCGACAACGAGGCACCGGACGCTTGGCGCGCTGACCTGTTCGCGCTGATCGAGCGCACCCCACACTTGGACTGGTTGCTGTTGACCAAACGTATCGGCAACGTCCGTACCATGGCGCCGGCCGCCGGCCTACCTGCGAATGTATGGCTTGGCGCAACGATGGTGAATCAATCCGAGTACGACCGCGACGTACATAAGTTGCTGGCCGTGGAGGCGAGCGTTCGATTTGTGAGCGTTGAGCCGATGGTAGGCGCGATCACGGGCGGCGATGCACTGACCGGTGTGGACTGGGTGATTGTGGGCGGCGAAAGTGGTTTCGGTGCGCGCCCGATTCAGCGCGGATGGATCGACAGCCTACGGCGTGAGTGTGCTTCGGCCGGCGTGGCCTTCTTCTTTAAGCAGTGGGGCGGACCGACGTCGACGGCCAGGGGCTGCGTGCTGGACGGCGCAGAGTTCAAATCCTGGCCCACTGCCGCACCAGTTCGCCCAGCACCCCGCCAAGACGCGCCCGTCTGGTAACTGGAGTCATCTTTCGCGCGCGAAAGCGACTTCAAGCCACGGGCCGCAGGTCTTCGACCGTTCGCGGGCCGGCTTCCTTGATGAGCTGCGCCAGTTGTGCGCGCAGCGCCGGATCGTTCAGCCCGTTCTCCGCGTGTTCGAGCGCATTGCGCAGCCACCAGCCGCGCTTGCAGCCCGAAAGCGTCTCCAGTGCCTTCAGGGTTGCCCGGTACAGGCCGAAGCCGGTTTTGTAATTGGCGGGTGCTTGCATTGTTGATGCCTTTCTATGCTTTCACGATGCTTTCATTTTATCGCGTTACGCTATTGACGGTCAATAGTTCGCGGGGTAGAATAACGGCATTGCTTCAGTGATGGAGCGATGCCCCGGCAGGGGTGACGGTGAGCAGACCAGACCCCAGCCGTTTAGACCATCTTCAACCCTTCCGCATAAGGACAGCGACCATGCAAACCGCCCAGGCCGACACCACCACACAAGCCACGGATTACCCGCAATGGGTGATTGTTGAGAACGCCGGCACCGATACCGAAGACGTGTGGAGCGACCACCACACGTTCAAGGCCGCGCTGAAGGAGCTGGAGAGTTGCGGCGGGACGGATAACGGCTTCGACCTGATGAAGCGCCTCCCCGATGGCACCCTGACCACGGAATTCTGACCCCATGCGCTGCATCGACCTCTTTGCCGGGGCCGGTGGCTTCACCGAAGGCGCGCGCCTGGCCGGCGCGCGCGTCGTGTGGGCCGCAAACCATTGGCCGCTGGCCGTTCAGTACCACCAGACCAACCACCCGGATACTTGGCACGAGTGCCAAGACCTCCAGCAAGCCGACTGGCGCGCGGTGCCCGCGCATGATGTCGTGCTGGCTTCGCCAGCCTGCCAAGGGCATTCGCGGGCAAGGGGCCGCGAGCGGCCGCATCATGACGCGCTGCGCAGCACGGCTTGGGCCGTGGTGGCTTGCGCGGAATACCATCGCAGCCCGGTAATCCTGGTCGAGAACGTGCCCGACTTCGAGAAGTGGGTTCTCTACCCGGCTTGGCGCGATGCGCTGCGCCGGCTGGGCTACGCCGTCTCGCCGCATCTTGTCGATGCAGCGGATCATGGCGTGCCGCAGAATCGGCAGCGTCTGTTCCTGGTCTGCACGCGCTCGCGGCGGCCGCTACGCTTGTCGCTGCCGCGCCGCACGCACCGGCCCATTGCCGACGTGATCCAGTGGGATGCCCATCCGTGGAGCCCGATCCTCACGCCCAGGCGCAGCGAAAAGACCTTGCGCCAGATCGCGGTGGGTCGCGCCGCCCACGGCGACCGCTTCCTGATTCCTTACTATTCCAGCGGGAGCGGTTTGACCGGCCGTAGCATTCACCGGCCGGTCGGCACTATTACGACACGCGACCGTTGGGCGGTGATTGAGGGTGACAGGATGCGGATGCTCGCGGTGCCCGAGGCGCGCGGTGCGATGAGCTTCCCGCCGTCCTACGTGCTGCCGAGTGTTCACCGTGATGCCATGCACTTGCTTGGTAATGCCGTCTGTCCTGTGGTGGCCGCGGATTTCCTCAATGAGCTGCGCTTGGCGGCTTGATTGTCTTCCTGGGGCCTTCGCCTCCTTGCCCGGTCCTGATCGACCCCGGACCCCCTTGGCGTCTCCCCTGCGGGGCCGGGCTTTCGTGCTGCGCATCGAGCCGTCGACCGGCGAGCCGGTCTAGTCTCGCCCCTGGCGGGCTTCAATCCCTGACGCCTTCGCGCCTGCGGCGCTGCGCGCTGCGCTTGCCTCCTGGGGGATCGCTACGCGAACCCCCGCCGCGCGGGCTTGGCGTCCCCCTGGGGCGCCGGACAGGGCGAGCCCTGACCGGCTGGGCCTGGCGGCCTGGTCGGGCGACTTTCGCGCGCGAAAGTCGGGAACGTGGATCTGAATCCGTGGTGTGCCGGCGCTGGTGCGCTGAATCCGCTTCGCGCGGGGCCGCACTGCACCGCTCCCTTCGCCTTGATTCGTCGTCATGGTGCCCTCCGGCCGGGCTTCTCCGGTCAAGGGCCGGGCTGCGCCCTGAAATCCTCACCCGTTCGGTGCTCGCCTGCGGCTGCGCTCCGCGTGCGGCTTCCGGTTTCACCCTTGACCGCGCCCGTCCTGCGTGCCCCTGGACGCCGAGGCGATAGGTAGACGGTGCAGTGCAAAGGCCGGCCCCGCGCTCCGCTGGCCATGTGGGTGCTCGAAGGGGGTAGGGGAGCATGCGCCCCTGCGGGGCGACGAACGGCGAGACCTTGGGGGCCTGTTCCGGCCCCCAAACCCCGACCCGAGGGCTCCAGGTTCCGGTCGGCAGGGGGAGAAGCGCAAGGCCGGGAGGGGCAAAAAAAGATGGGTTTTTCTTCGTCAAACTATTGACGGTCAATAGTTTTATGGTAGAATATGCCTCATGGTGTAGGAACAAAGAACGGTTCTTCACCAGGTACTCAAGACCTGTCATCAACCCAGCAAAGGAGCTTCGATCATGGCCAGCATCAACACCTTCACCATCGTGGGCAATGTCACCAAGGACGTGGAGCTGCGCTACACGCCCAGCGGCACGCCCGCTGTGACCTTCACCGTTGCCGTGGATAACGTCTATTACGACCGCGACGGCAAGAAGCACGAGGAAACCGACTTCATTCCCGTCACCACCTACGGCAAGCAGGCCGAGAACGACGCCAAGTTTCTGAAGAAGGGTTCCATGGTGGCCGTGATGGGCCGGATTCGGAGCTGGTACAAGGCCGACGAGCGCAAGGGTGGCTTCAACTTCGAGGCCGAGAACGTGCAATACCTGAGCCGCGCTGGTAACGGTGGCCGCCAAGGCGGCGAGGCTGGCCCGCAAAAGGCCCAGGGTGCCGAGGGGCACGACGACTGGATGCGCGACTACGACCGCGCCGAGCAGTCCGGCAACCCTGGCCGGCGCCGCTGATTTTCCGCCCTGGCGCGCCAGGCGAGCAGGCCGATGCGCCAGTCCTTCAACCCCTAGACCGTCATCAACTCCCAGGAGAACACAAATGCAACTCGCAAGCCGCTTCCGCAACGCCACCGGCACCCGTGCTGATCGTCCGCTGTCCGACGAGGAAATCCGCGCCGTGGCCCCCTCGATCTTCGCTGAGGCCGCCCACGAAAGCCGCTCTTCGCGGTACACCTACATTCCGACCATCGACGTGCTGAATGGCCTGCGCCGCGAGGGCTTCCAGCCCTTCATGGCTTGCCAAACCCGTGTCCGCGACGACGGCAAGCGCGAGCACACCAAGCACATGATCCGCCTGCGTCACGCCGACCAGATCGCCGGCCGGGAGGCGAACGAAATCATCCTGCTGAACAGCCACGACGGCACGAGCAGCTATCAGATGCTCGCCGGCATGTTCCGCTTCGTCTGCCAGAACGGCATGGTGTGCGGCGAGACGACGAACGATATTCGGGTGCGCCATAACGGCGACGTGGTGGGCGAAGTCATCGAAGGCGCCTTCAAGGTGCTGGATAGCTTCGAGACCATCGGCGAGCAGCGCGAAGCCATGCAGGCGTTGACGGTCAATCCCGGCGAGCAGGCCGCCTTTGCCCGTGCTGCGCTGATGCTCAAGTACGACGAGGACGCAGGCGCCGCGCCGGTCACTGAAACCCAGGTGCTGGCCCCGCGCCGCTTCGAGGACCGCCGCGACGATATGTGGACCACGTTCAATCGCGTGCAAGAGAACTTGCTGAAAGGTGGCTTGCGCGGCCGCAACCGTGCCGGCCGGACCACGACCACGCGCCCGGTCAATGGCATTGACCAGAATGTGAAGCTCAACCGCGCCTTGTGGGTGCTGGCTGAAGAAATGCGCCGCCTGAAGGGCTAACCCGAGCCGCCCGGCCACGCTGTACGCGCGGCCGGGCCTCCCTCCCGCCACTACACGAAGGACGACACCATGAGCAGCCACCACGAATGGGCCGCGGAAGTCACCGCCCGGCACGACGCGCAAAAGCCCTATGCACCCGAGAACGGCCAGCCCTTGCGGTTCAAAGCCGGCGATCCGGTGATCTACACGAACCCGGCGGGCATTGAGTTTCCCTTGCGCGTCACCGGCTTCTATCAGCGCCCGGCTTCGCCGTGCGGCCAGTACGCGAACGGCGCGCGCTACCTGCTGGACTGGGATTGCCCGTGGTTCCCGGTTCCTGAATCCCGCTTGCGCCTGGACGAATCCCGCGCCGTGCCCGAGCTGGATGCCGCCGCTGCGATCCGCTGACGCACACCAGGGCGAGCAGGCCCGCGCGTGCGCGTCACCCTTAGACCATCCAACCCAAGGATATGGCCATGAGCAAGACCACCACCGACACCGCCACCAACGAACTGATTCGCCACGCCATCGCCGCATGGGGTTACTTGGTGCGCTGGGGTTCCCGCCTGACCCTAGCCGAGTTCGCGGCCGCGATCCGCCGCCACTCGACCCATGGGCGCGCCGAGACCCTGGCCGCCGCGCTCGAATCGGCCACGGGCTTTGTGGCCCGCGACTGGCGCGGCTTCCGCGCCAACTGGCAATGCTGATGACCCCCGCCCGCCTGCGCGGGCGGGCGCTCTTGGGGCTGCGCCCCGCCGCGCGGCATCCTGCTGCGCTAGGCCGGTACGGCTTCGCCGTCCCGGCGTGGCCCTTCTCCGGGTGTTCAGCGTGGGCGTGAGAGCTGGCCAGGGCTTCGGTTCCCGCAAGCCGAAACGTGGGCTTTGCCTGGCGTGTGCAAAGCGCGGCATGACGCAATGGCGGGCCACGGCTACGGGAATGCTCCGCTGGTGCCAGTATTGCCAGCACAGCGAAGGGCAGGGCGTCTATGACCTGTTACACCAGAATTCCCGCCGTCGTTAGGGCGTCTCCCCTGCGGGGCCGGGCTTTCGTGCTGCGCATCGAGCCGTCGACCGGCGAGCCGGTCTAGTCTCGCCCCTGGCGGGCTTCAATCCCTGACGCCTTCGCGCCTGCGGCGCTGCGCGCTGCGCTTGCCTCCTGGGGGATCGCTACGCGAACCCCCGCCGCGCGGGCTTGGCGTCCCCCTGGGGCGCCGGACAGGGCGAGCCCTGACCGGCTGGGCCTGGCGGCCTGGTCGGGCGACTTTCGCGCGCGAAAGTCGGGAACGTGGATCTGAATCCGTGGTGTGCCGGCGCTGGTGCGCTGAATCCGCTTCGCGCGGGGCCGCACTGCACCGCTCCCTTCGCCTTGATTCGTCGTCATGGTGCCCTCCGGCCGGGCTTCTCCGGTCAAGGGCCGGGCTGCGCCCTGAAATCCTCACCCGTTCGGTGCTCGCCTGCGGCTGCGCTCCGCGTGCGGCTTCCGGTTTCACCCTTGACCGCGCCCGTCCTGCGTGCCCCTGGACGCCGAGGCGATAGGTAGACGGTGCAGTGCAAAGGCCGGCCCCGCGCTCCGCTGGCCATGTGGGTGCTCGAAGGGGGTAGGGGAGCATGCGCCCCTGCGGGGCGACGAACGGCGAGACCTTGGGGGCCTGTTCCGGCCCCCAAACCCCGGCCCGAGGGCTCCAGGTTCCGGTCGGCAGGGGAAAAGCGCAAGGCCGGGAGGGTGCAAAAAAAGATGGTTTTTCTTCGTCAAACTATTGACGGTCAATAGTTCGCGGGGTAGAATGACGGCATTGCTTCAGTGATGGAGCGATGCCCCGGCAGGGGTGACGGTGAGCAGACCAGACCCCAGCCGCTTAGACCATCTTCAACCCGTTTCACGAGGAAGACCGACATGCAGACCATGACCGCCACCTATTCGCCCGATGACAACAAGCTGCGCCTTTACAGCTCTTCGCGCCTGGACAGCGCGACCTATGAGCGCGTGAAGGCGGCCGGTTTCAAGTGGGCACCGCGTCAAGAGCTTTTCGTGGCGCCGATGTGGACGCCGGCCCGCGAAGACCTGTTGCTTGAGCTGTGCGGCGAGATTGGCGACGAGGATACAAGCTTGGTTGAGCGCGCCGAGGAACGCGCCGACCGGTTCGGCGACTACAGCGACAAGCGCGCCAGTGATGCCGAGTCGGCCCGCAGGGCTGTTTCCTCCATCGCTGACGGCATCCCCTTCGGTCAGCCGATCCTGGTGGGGCACCACAGCGAGCGCCGCGCGCGCAAGGATGCCGAGCGGATCGAGAACGGCATGCGCCGTGCCGTGAAGATGTGGGAAACGTCGGAATACTGGAAGCACCGTGCAGCCGGCGCCCTGCGCCATGCGAAATACAAGGAATTGCCGGCCGTCCGGCATCGCCGCATCAAGGGCCTGGAGGCCGACAAGCGCAAACAGGAGCGCGCGATTGCCGAGGCGGAACAGTTCCTGAAGCATTGGCGCGCCGAGGGCCTGACGCTCGACCAGGCCAAGGCCATCGCCAACTATGACCACATTTCCCGCTGCTTCAGCCTGACCGACTATCCGCGCAACCCGCCGGCTTCGCAGTACGAAGGCGCCATGTCTCTTTGGTCCGCCCTCGATGGCGGCATCATCGACGCCGCGCAGGCCCGCGATATCGCCATCCCTGCCCATGAGCGCACGATGGCATGGGCGCGCCGCTGGCTGGAGCACTACGAGAACCGCATCGGCTACGAACGCGCCATGCTGGACGAGCAAGGCGGCCTGAAGGCCGAGGGCCAGGACATCCAGCCCGGCGGGCGTGTCCTGATTGATAACGAATGGCTGATCGTGGTCCGCGTCAACAAGAAGGACGGCAAGCCCGTGAGCGTCACCACCAACGCGCGTTATGTGCGCGTGCGCGGCATCGAGGAAATCAAGGAATACCAGGCCCCGACCGCCGAACAGGCCGCCTTGGTCGAGAAGGCCACCAAGCTGCCGCCCTTGGTGAACTATCCGGGCGAAGGCTTTGCCCATATGACCAAGGCCGAATATGACCGCGTGCCCAAGGACTACAAAGGCACCAACAAGATCAAGGCCACGGACACGGCCGGCGCGCATCGCGTCCGCACCTGCATGGGCTGCTACTGCATGCCGAAGGAATCGGACTTCAACAAGCGCCATTCCTACCCCAATGTTTTCATCACCGACGCCAAGCGCGTCGATCCGCCGGCGGCCGTGGCCGCCGAGCCGGTGAAACTGGAGCGAGTGCCGGCGGCCGTGGAGCCCTGCGGCTACCAGACCACCGCGACGACGTGCAGCAAGCCCAACGTCGCCGGCCATCAGGCCATCGACTGCGCCACTTGCGAGACCGGCACCGCGCAGAATGAAGCCGCCAAGGCGGCGGCCGAGAACCCGGCCGCAGCCTTCCAGGCTATGCGCGACCAGCTCAAGGCCGGCGGGGTGCAGGTTGTGAGCGCCCCGCAGCTCTTCCCCACCCCGGCGCGCCTGGCTGCGCGCATGGTGGAACTGGCCGACATCGAGCCCGGAATGCGCGTGCTGGAGCCGAGCGCCGGCACTGGTCGCATTCTCGACCAGTTGCCCGAGGGCTGCGAAGTGGTGGCCGTGGAGATTAACGCCTCTTTGGGCGGCCGCCTCGATGCGACCCGCCGCGCCGTGGTGATCGGTGACTTCCTGCAATGCACGCCCGAAACCCTGTGGGGATCATTCGACCGCATTCTGATGAATCCGCCCTTTGCGAACGCCGACGACATCAAGCATATCCGCCACGCCCTGGCCTTCCTGAAGCCGGGCGGCAAGCTGGTGGCGATCTGCGCCAATGGGCCGCGCCAGAACGCCCAGCTCCGGCCGCTGGTGGAGCAGCGCGGCGGCGAATGGGAAGACCTGCCGCCCGACACCTTCGCGGACTCCGGCACCGCCGTGAACATCGCTCTTTTCACCTTGACCGCCTGACCCACCACCACACGCCCCGGCTTCGCCGGGGCCTCTCAGGGAGTACGCACCATGCACCCGATTTTCATGCCTTGGGTTGACCTGCTGCCGGAGGTGGGCGACCCGATCCGCAACGACCGCGACCACCTGGCCGCCGCGCTCGCCGATGCCGAGCTGCTGGAGAAGCGCGCGGCCGCGCTGCGCGAGACCGTGCGCGCTGGGCGCGCGGCCCTTCTGGATCGCATCTTGACCCGCTGGACCATGCGCGACATCGAGCAGGCCGCGACGGCGGCCGGCGAGCAGGGCCAGCCCTTCCCGCCGGCCTTCGTGCCTGATCCTGTCTTGCGCGAGGCGCTGCGCGCCCTGGATGGCGCGGCTTCCCCGCTCGACATCCTGCGCGCCTTCACCGCTGGCCGCGTGATCCGCCAGCACAACCTTTTCAGCACGGCGACAGCGGCCGAGCGTGACGAGACCCTGCACCGCGTCATGGACTGGTGGAACTATGGCGCCGTGCCCCTCCTGGCCCGGCTGGACGGGTAGGGGAGGGCGGCACCATGTCGACCGAGGACGACGCCAAGAACAAGGCTATCGACGATGAGGCCGCCGCCCTGGTGGCGGCCGTCGCGCCGGCTGCCGTCGCGGCGCTGATCGCCCGGTATTCCGAGGCGGAACACGTCGGCATCCGCTCGAACTGGTACGAGCTGGACCCGCATTCCGCGCGGCGCGTGCCGGTGGCACCCGCCGCGCGTGCGGGCTACCTGGCCAAGCTGATCGACTCGAACCAAGCCGAGCTTCAGCGCGACATTGCCCGTTACAACGATCTGCGCGCGCGCGGGCTGGCCGCCCTTTCCCGCTGCGACATTCTCATTTCCAGCGGTGGGCGCCCACTTGAGGCCCTGCGCTGCGCGCTGGACCTCAAGACCGCCCATATTTCCTATCACCTGTCGATTCTGGTGCGGCTCGCCCTGGAGCTGGAAGACGCCCACGCCGCGCAGGCCCGCACTATCCGGCCGGCGCCGGCCGCTGTGCCCGCGCCGACGGCGGCCCGGGCCGCCGTCGATATGTCCGCCTTCCGGCCCGGTGTTCGCTGCGAAATCGTCGCCGCTTCACACCCGTCCGCGTCCCGTGACGTGGGCAAGCGGGTGATCGTGGATCGCGCCAATCCTGAATACGGTTCCGTTTGGGCGCACGATGACAAGCCCGTGACCTACCGCACCGACCGCGCCGGCCGGCGCGTGGTGGACCACGATCCGCGCTGCATTCAGACGATCTACGGCGTGGACCAGCTCCGGGTGCTGCCGTGATGGGCGCGCGGCGGTGGCGCGCCGGCTGCTGCTGGCAGCGGCCCGCCTTCGGCGGGCTGGGGTCGCGGGCCTGTCGGCCCGCCGCTATGCCCGGTTCTGGCGAGCGCGCTACCGCGCGCTGCTTGGCCGGGCTTTCTCCCTTGGCGCTGTTGCGGCTGCTGTTTGGCCTTCCTTCCCTCTTGTGTGGCTTCCTATGCCTGTTTCTTGCCTTCCGGGCGAATCGTCCCGCTACGCGGGCCGACCGGGCTGCTCCAGGTTCGCGCATTCGCGCTCATCCCCGCGTTGCGGGGACTGCTGCGCAGCCTTGCACATCCCTTTCGCTTGCGCCCTCCGGGCGCTTACCGCCTTGCCAACCTGGCCGCCTTCCCCCGACCGTTCGCGTGGTCGCGGTGGCTGCTCGAAGTTACCCGCCTTCTTTGTCGGCACTACCCGCCGAGTGGTGGCGCCATGCGTCCTTTCGCGGCTTCCCGATCTGGCCGCCCATCGCCTTCGTCGGCCTCGCCGGCAGCGGCGCTAGAGACCTGCCCGCAAGCGGGCAGGGCAGGGCTTGGGTGCCAGTTCGTCCGCTCGCTGCGGGGCGCCTGCGGCGCCGCTTCGCGCGCCCCTTCGCCCGGTCCCTCCCTGCGATCGGGCTGCGGCCTCGGCTGCGCCTTGGCGATCGGTCATCCTGTCACGTCGCCCTGCACCGCGCCGAAACCCTGCCGGCGCCCTTCGGGCCGACCGCCTGCGGCGACTTTGCGAGGCGGCCAGATCGGTCCGCTACCCGCCAAAGGAGATCCACATGAATGCGCCCCTTCCTCCCTGCTCCCGCGTCCGCGCCGACCAGCTCCGCGAAGTCCTGCGCTACTGCGCCCGCCGTCCCTACCGTCGCCCCTGCATCATCGCCGGCCCCCTCGGTGGCCACTTCGTTGCCGTCTGACGCGGCGACGCCGCCGGCCGGCGGCGTCTTGGGCTTCGCCTGAAGTGAGCTTTCGCGCGCGAAAGCTGGACAACTGCACGAAGGGGTCCGTGGTGTGCAGAGGGTAGGGATTGCCTGTCACTTCAAAGGGTGTCAGTTCGTTCTCGCCGTCAAGGGCTGCGCGCCCTGGCGGGCGCTTGCGGCCGATGGCCGTTTCACCCTTGACCGCTGCGCTGCGAACCGATCCAGAGGAAGTAGGCAATCCCGCCCACTTCCTGGAGTCCGACAAATGACCGCTTCGCACATCGACCTTTTCACCATCGACGACAACGGCCAGTTCCAACTGGCGACCGCCGAGCACGTCATCGAGGCCGCGCTGGCCATCCTTGACGAGAAGGTGATGCGCAACGGCCTGATTTCGGCGCCGTCCGACGCCAACGCCTATTTCTCGCTGCGCCTCGGTGCCCTGGAGCATGAAGTGTTCGCCGCGATCTTCCTTGACGCGCAGAACCGCGTCATCGAGTACATCGAGCTGTTCCGGGGCACGCTGACGCAGACCTCGGTCTATCCCCGCGAAGTGGTGAAGACCGCGCTGCGCCTCAACGCCGCCGCCGTCATCTTCGCGCACAACCACCCGTCCGGCCTGGCCGAGCCGTCGCGTGCCGACGAGTCACTGACCCAGGTGCTGAAGAACGCGCTCGCGCTGGTCGACGTGCGCGTGCTCGATCACATCGTCGTGGCCGGCGGGGCCAATGTGTCCTTCGCCCAACGCGGGCTGCTCTGACGCGCAGCCTGTCACCCGGCCTACCGGCCGGGTGACACATTCCCATCCGTGGGAACAACTTTACGTCTTTTCGGTTTTCCGGCCCGGCGGCCGAAAAACCCGGTAGTTTTAACGACCGTTTTCACGGTCGCCTTTTCCTGTCGGAAAAGTCCATTAAACCTACCGGCGATCCTGGTAAAATAACGCCCCGAAGACCTTTTCATTACCGGGGGTGCATCTTGAGCGAATCACGCGCGATCTACGGCTCGAATACGGGCCTTCTGAGCGATTTTCCCGAGCCGTTGAGGCCCGCCCTTCACCTGGTCGAAAAAACCGGCTCTGCCGAAGCCGGCCTTCTGTTGCTCCAGTTCGTCGCCGCCTTCGCCCACCCCGACTACATGTGCAACTTGGCCATGCTCGAACCTCTGCCCATTGAGCACAAGGAAGCCGCCCTGGAGTTCTTCGAGTTCTGCCTGACCAGCGGCCTGTCGGCCGACGAGCGCGCGGCGCTGCTTCGCTTCGTCGAAGCGCGCTTGGCGCAACCGCCGCGCGGCGCTGCGCGCCCGCGCTAACTCACCTGGCCGCGATCATGTCTTCTTCGCTGATGGATCGTGCCCAGGGTCTTGCTGCCGCCTCGTTCGACGGCTTCGCCTTGAACGTCGGGCTTGGCTCGCTCGCTTTGCTCGCGGGCTGGTTTCTCGGCCATCTCATGGGATTGGCCATTTCGCGGCTCGTCGCCTCCCGGCGACTCGCCAGCTTCGCGCGCTCCGCGTGCCCATTGCTGGGCATCGCGGGTGCCTTCCCGCTCGCCTACTTTCTCTTTTTCCGTTCCTGAGCCTCGTGCCGGATGCCAACCTACTTTGGCTACCTTCGCGTGTCGCGCGACTCCCAGGACGTTGCTTCGCAACGCCTGGGGCTGCTCGACTACGCCAACACTCACGGCTATTCGCCGCTCGTGCTGGTCGATGAGACCGTCAGCCGCGATCAATCGTGGCGCAAGCGCGCCATTGGCGATCTGCTTCTCAACAAGGCCCAGCCGGGCGACTTCATTCTTACGCCTGAATTCACCCGGCTGGGGTCTTCTCCCATCCAGGTCTTTTCCATCCTCGAAGCGGCGGCCGAACGCCGGGTGACGCTCATTGTTACGAAGACGGCCACCGTCATGGACGGCGGCCTCAATTCTCAAATTCAGGCGGTCGCTTTCTCGATAGCCTCCATGATCGAGCTGGATTTCATCCGCATGCGCACCCGCGAGGGTTTGCAGCGCGCCCGCAATGAGGGGCGCGTCCTCGGCCGCCCGAAGGGCAGCACCGGCCGCTTGAAGCTCGACCCCCAACGCGAGCGCGTGGGCGAGCTGTACACCTTGGGTCTTACACCGCCTCGCTTGGCCAAGCACTTCGACGTTTCTGAGAAGACCATGCGCAAGTTCCTTGCGCGGCACTTCCCCAAGAGATCACCGGATTGACACGGCCGGCCCTTCGGTCCGTCCGTGTCAATCCGGTCTTTCCGCTTCGTTAGGTTCCTGGCTCTTCGTTCCGGCTTTGCCGGAACTCGGGCCGTGGACCGCTACGCTCTCGCCGGCTCGATGGCGCCCGGCCTTCGGTCGGCCACCGTCCTTGACAGCGCGCGCCTGTCTCGCCATTGGCCTGTTGCCGCTCGCCTGCCTACCTCCGCGCAATACGCGGCCTGGCCTTAGCTTGGTGGCCGCCTATCCACTATCGCTTCTAGGCTCTCCACTGTCCGCCTCGTAGGCCGCTACCTTTGCCATCTTGCTTCGTGTCGCCGGTCCGTCGCGGTTCCCGCTGCCGCCATTCGGCGGCCGTCCCGGCCCGTCCGCTTTGCGGCCGGAATTGCGCAACTTTCGCACGCGAAAGTCGGGGAGGCGCTAGACGGCTTCCCTCGCTTTGCTGCGGTTCGCCTTGCGCATTCTCCCGCTTTCCGTCCTGCTGTTTCGTTCCGCGCTTGTGCCGCGTCACGCAGGGTCGGAAAATGCGAAAGGCGAAGGCGGCCTTCTTCGTCCGCCGCCTTCGCCTTTCCTCTTCACGCAACCGCGCCCGTTCCGTGGCGTGTGCCGGTTGCCCTGATTTCTGAATGGCTGCACTACAGCGTGCCCCATTCCCTTTCGTGATCGTCCGTTGAAATGCGCTCCAGGATGCGGGCGCATCCTTCCGCGTCGTTGGCGTAGAACCCCACGTCAAGGCCGTAGGGGTTCGTGAGCCAGATTTCCGCACCGTCCGCGTTGATCGCCCAGCCGTCGATTTCCGCGCGACCGTGCGCTCTCAGGTGCTGGTGCAACTTGTGGCTTCCGATGTTTGGCTCCATCGTTTTCACCGTTCTTTGCTGGGCGAATCGTCCCGCTTTGCGGGCCGACCGGGCTGCTCCAGGTTCGCGCATTCGCGCTCATCCCCGCTGCGCGGGGACTGCTGCGCAGCCTTGCACATCCCTTTCGCTTGCGCCCTCCGGGCGCTAGGCCGTGCCTCCGTCCGCCGCCGCGTTTCCCACAAGCTCAACAGGCCCTCGCGCTGATCCGCTTTCCCACAAGAGGTTTCATGTGGAAAAGCGGGCGCGACCGTTGCCTCCTGCGATATTGAGGTATCGCGGGCAACGGCTCCGGTGCCTGGTGATTTGTGGAAAACGCTTATCCGCTGCCTGTGCCGGCCTGTCCCTGGATGCGTCAAAGACCACCTCCACCCGTTTCGCCTCCCCGTGAGGGGAGCCGACCAAAGGCGCGCCTCTGGCCTCCGGGCCGTCTCTCTTACAAGCGCCGCGTTTCCCACAAGCTCCACAGGCCATCGCGCTTTTCCGGTTTCCCACAAGAAGCCTCTTGTGGGAAACCGGGCGCGACCCTCTCCCTTTGGGATATTGGGGTATCCCCGGTCGAGGGCAATGCGGCCTATGGATTTGTGGAAAACGCTCATTGGCTGGCCTCGGCCGTCACCGGCTCCGGCTGCGTCTTTTGAACGGGCTTCGCCGGCTCTGCCGGCTTCGACCCATCTTCAACGAGAAGCGCCTTGATCTTCGGCAGTGCCGCCTTCCACTGGTCGGCGGGAACCACATCAAGGCGTTCCGCCTTGATGAGTTCCAGCACCGCCTTTTGGTTTCGCTCGCGTTCCTTGCGTTGTTGGTCTCGTTGACGTTCCTGGAGACGGCGCAACTTCTCCGCTGCCTTCTGGATTTCCTCGTCGAGCGATCCGGCCTTGCGGCCCGGCTTGCTCGTCGTATTCGCTTCACTCATGGCTCACCTCGTTGAAATGGGATTGGTGGGAAACCGCCCTGATCGTCACGGCCTCACGCGGCCGTCGATCCGTGCCATTCTACCAAATGGCCGGTTTTCTCCACTAGGGCCTTGAGAGTCGGAAATGCACCGTTCTTCCAGCTCGCAGGGCAAGCCCCGCGCCCCGGAAGAACGGTCACACACCACGCAACATAGTTGCCGGCGTTAAAAACCGCGCTGTGGCGCGGCTTTTAACGCGCATACACCGACGAGACACCGCGCATACACCGAAAATGCTATAATGGTCTAAACCGTTGTCAGGACTAGCGAATGCCAAGACAGAAAGGAACGGGCAAGGGGTCGACAAAACCGATTACCCTGCGCCTCGACGATGACACCGAGACCTTCTACAAGCGGAAGGCCAACGAGCACGGAATCAGTCTTTCCGAGTATCTTCGCCAAACGCTTGTACAGGGCGTAATTGCTGAGAACATCCGCGAGGCCGAAGAGCGCATCAGGGCGCTTTTCGCTGAAGCGCGGGCCGTCGCCGCGCCTGCTGCCGGCGGCGTTGTTTCGGATGATTTGCAGTTGGCGGTCTATACCTGCGAGGCGATGCTGATGGCCATCGTGGAGGCGCGTGATACCCAAGCCCTCTACGACGCGCAGAACGCGGCGCGGGCCAAGTTGAAGAAGCTGAAAGGAGCTTAGGATGGCGAAACGCGAAGAGAAGGGAAGCATGGGCAGTTTCTCGCGTGGTGCGGAAATCTGGATGCACCAGGCGCGACTGTTCCTAGTGGCTGTCTGGACGGTTGTCCTGTTGGCGCTGGTGATCGGCATCGGCGTTGCCGGAACGTACTTCTACACTGTCGCCGACCCGGCGGCTAAGTACGGGCTGGAGCGCAATTGGCTGGCCAAAACCCGCGAGGCGCTTTTCATGACGGCCGGCAAGATGGAGCTGAACATCGAAGGTCAGCCGAGAATGCTGGAGGTCAAAGAGGTGGCGGAATTGACCGAAGAACTGGCCGACGATGCGCTACGAACCATGCGCAACGGCATCCTGTTCGGCGCTCTGACCTCCATCGGGTTCGTGTTTCTCGTTAGCCTTTACTGGTGGGGTTACGGCAAGGGCAAAATGAGCGACAAGCAGTTGCGCGGCGCTTCCTTGGTGGATGGCCCGGAGCTGAAGAAGCTGATGAAGTCGCGCGACGATTGCAGTCCCTACGAGCTTGCCGGCGTGCCAATGCGGCGCAAGTCAGAGACGCTGCATACCTTGATCGGCGGCGCCCAGGGCACGGGTAAGTCACAACAGTTCTTCGCGCTCATGAAACAAGTTCGCGCCCAGGGCAAGCGCGCTATCGTCTATGACCCGACCGGCGAGTTCACCCAGGCGTTCTACCGCGAAGGCAAAGACATCCTGATGAATCCGCTCGACGCGCGAAGCCCGAACTGGAATATCTGGAACGAAATCGAAAAGGACTACCACTTCGACAATTTGGCCAACGGTCTGATTCCCGATCCGGCCGAGGCCGATCCGTTTTGGGCTGCGGCGGGCCGGATGGTCCTCAAGGACGTGTATCGCGTTCTTGGCCGCGAGAACCGGCGCAGCAATAGGGAGCTGTACAACTCGATTGCCAAGAGCAACCTGGACGCGCTGCACGCGCTCTTGCAGGGGACGGCGGGCGCGACCTACGTGGACCTGACGACCGAGCGCACCGGCATGTCGCTCAAGATGACCGTGCAGAATCAGTTGGAGGCGTTCCGCTTCCTGCACGATGAAGGTGAGTCCTTCTCCATTCGTCGCTGGGTGCATGACGACTCCGATTCATGGATGTTCATCACCGCGCGCGAAGCGATGCGGGAGGCCCTGAAGCCGGTTCTGTCTTTGTGGATCGACACGGCAATCAAAGCCGTGCTCGACCTGGAGGCGATCCACCGCGAGCGGCTTTGGTTCTTCATCGACGAATTGCCGACCTTGCAGAAGCTCGACATTCTCAAGCTTGCGCTGACGAACACACGGAAGTACGGCTTGTGCGTGGTGCTGGGCGTGCAGGACTTCAGCCAGCTTTACGAAATCTACGGGCACGATCTGGCCAAGACGATCATCTCCGGGTGTCAGACCAAACTCCTGTTGCGCGTGACCGATGGCGCCGCCGCGAAGCTCTTGGCGGAACTGATGGGGCAGGCGGAAGTCGATGAGAAGGAGGAAACGTTGAGCTACGGCCTCAACGCCCAGCGCGACGGCGTGAGCATTTTTGCCCGGCGCTCGATGCGCGACATCGTGCTGACTTCCGAAATTTTGACGCTGCCGGACATGACCGGCTATCTGGTGGTGCCGGGCGATTACCCGATTGCCAAGGTGCGTTACGACTACGTGCCGACCGCCAAAGTTGCCGAGGGCTTCCGTGAGCGCGACGGCTTCGGTATTTCGTTCAAGCCGAAGCCGGCTATCCCCCTTGCAGCGGCGGCGGCCTCGGGCGGCGATCTGCTGGACGATGATTCAATAGATGAGGGGATTCAGGAAGTCGTGGTTCAACCGGGGGGCGAGGTGGTGGCCAAGGACACGGGTGAAATCGTCGGTCGGGCCGAGACACTTTCGCACGCGAAAACGGCGCCGGAGCCTGCCGCACCGGCCGAGCCGCCGAAGCCCAACCCGCTCGCCGATGCACTCTAGGAGTTCGCGCATGATCGCAAGCAAACGTCGTTTTGTCCTGGCCGCCGCACTGGCGGCCTTTTCCGTTTCCGCCGTTGGGCAGGCGGCCTTGCTGCCGCCCGAGGAAGCCTTCCGCGCGTCGGCCCGGCAGGTTGCGCCTGGCGTGGTGGAAATCGCCTACACCATCGCGCCGGGCTACTACCTGTACCGGGAGCGTTTTTCGTTTTCTACCCCGGAGCCCACCAGCCGCGTCGAGAGCGTTGTGATGCCGGACCCACGGGTTAAACATGATCGCGCCCTGGATGCGCAGGTTGCCTACTATGCCCAACAGGTCGTGGTGCGGGTGGCTGTCGTGGGGGCTGGCGAGAGCGTGCAATTGATCGCCAAGGCTCAAGGGTGCGCCGAGGTCGGTGTGTGCTACCCGCCACTGACGCGCACCTATCGCGTATCGTTGCGCGGGGGGATGAAGGGATGATTAGCCTTAACAACGTCGGCAGCGCCGGGCAGGCGTTGCATTACTTCTCGAAGGACAACTACTACACCCAGGATCAGGGCTTGGAGCATTCCGAGTGGTTCGGTAATGGTGCCGAGCATCTTGGGTTGTCTGGCCAGATCGACCGGGCGGCTTTCTTCGAGCTGCTGGAGGGCAAGGTCGAAGGTCAGGAGTTGGGCAAGTGGGTGCGGAACGAAGAGACGGGCGAGAAGGAACGCGAGCACCGCCCCGGCACCGACATGACCTTTTCCGCGCCCAAGAGCGTTTCGTTGGTGGCCGAGATCCAAGGCACCCGCGACGTGCGCGAAGCCCATGAGGCGGCCGTCAAGAAGGCGCTGGGTTATATCGAACGCGAACTGGCGCAGACCCGGCAGACCGAGGGCGGCAAGACCGAGGCGGTGAAGACCGGCAACCTCACGGTGGCCATGTTCCGCCACAACACCAGCCGCGAGCTGGACCCGCAGACCCATACCCACGCGGTCATCATGAACGCCACACGGCGCGAGGATGGCCAGTGGCGGTCGCTGACCAATGACGAAATCTACAACGCGCAGCGCGTCATCGGCGCCATCTATACCTCCGAGCTGGCCGACCGCTTGCAGGCCCTGGGCTACGACATCCGCAGAACCGACGAGAAGGGCAACTTCGAGATCGCCGGCATCACGCGCGAGCAGATCGAGCACTTCAGCCAGCGCCGGGCCGAGATCGAGGCCGCCTTGAAGGCCAAGGGTGTGGACATCGACGACGCCAGCGCCCAGCAGAAGGAAGACGCAACCCTCAAGACCCGTGCCCGCAAGGTCGACGTTGACCATGATGCGCTGATCGCCGACTGGAAGGCGAGGGCCAAGGAGGTGGGCATCGACTTCGATGCCATCCAGGCCAAGGCCGATGCCCAGCGCGCCCAAGGCGGCGTGATTCGTGACGACAAGCTGACCGGGCGCCAGGCGATGGAATTTGCCGCCGCCCACCTGATCGAGCGCGAGGCGGTGGTCTCCAAGAATGACTTGATGGCGGCCGCCATCGAGCACGGCGCCGGCCGCGTCTCAGCATCCGAAGTGCAACGCGCCTTCGACAAGCTGGAGCGGGATGGTGACCTCGTGAAGCTGCCGGACGGCGGCTACACCACCAAGAAAATGCTGGGCAGTGAAATGTGGGCGCTGGACCAGGTTCGCGCCCAAAAGGGCCAAACACCCCGGATGATGGAGCCCGAGGCGGTGGCAGCGCGCATCGCCCAGGCCGAGGGGCGCCAGGGCTTCAAGTACAGCGACGGCCAGAAGGACGCCATCAGCAAGGTGCTGACCAGCCAAGACCGCTATGTGGCCGTGCAAGGTCTCGCCGGCACCGGCAAGACCACCATGCTCAAATCCCTGCGCGAGTTGGCCCAGGAGCAGGGTTATACCGTGCGCGGCATGGCGCCGACCGGCGCCGCAAGCAAGGTCTTGGCACGCGAAACCGGGATCGCCACCGATACCGTCTCGATGTTCCAGATCAAGGAGCGGCAGCTACAGAAAGACATCGAGTTTGCGAAGCAGTATGCCCCGGACTTCGTGCGTAAGGCCGAGGTCTGGATCGTCGATGAATCCTCTTTCCTGTCGCAGCGGCAGAAGGCGCAGCTCGACCACATGGCCGAGAAGGCCGGCGCCAAGGTGGTCTATTTGGGCGACACCCTCCAGCTCCAGGGCGTCGAGGCCGGCAAACCCTTCGAGTTGGCGCAGAAAGACGGAATCGAGACGGCCTACATGACCGAGATCAACCGGCAGAAGACGCCGGACTTGAAACAGGCCGTCGATGTCATCACCGGGCGCGACGGATTGCAGCCAGGTCAGCGGCTGACCCAAGTGGCGCTGGCCAACAATGCCAGGGCCTTTGCCTTCATGGACAAGACCGGTATGGTCCGCGAGGTCAAGGGCGACTCGGGCCAACTCATTGGCGCCGTCGTGGATGACATCCTCAAGCTAGGCAAGGCCGAGCGCGAGCGCACCATCGTGATTACCGCCTACAACGAGGATCGCCGCGCCATCAATGCCGGCGTGCGCGAAGGGCTCAAGGCCCAGGGGGAGTTGTCCCGCAGCGAGGACACCCGGGAGATTCTGGTTTCCAAGGGCTGGACGCGCGCCATGCAGAAGGAGGCGCAGTATTACCAAGCCGGCGACGTGGTGCGCTTCGGACGCGACTACCAGCAGATCGCGGCCAAGAAAGGCGAATACATGCGGGTGGCCGCCGTGGATGCGCCGGCCGGCACCGTGGTGCTGAAGAAGGAGGATGGCACCACCATCGCCTGGCAGCCGAAGAAGCACAACAAGATCGAGGTCACGACAGCGATACCCGCGAGCTGGCCCAGGGCGACCTGATCCGCATCACGCGAAACGAAGGCGAGTTCAAGAACGGGGAAATCGCGCGGGTTTCGGCTGTGGCCGGCGAGCGCGTTACCTTGGAGCTGCGCCAGGGCAAGGATGTGAGCTTGCACCAGGTCGATCTAAGCCGGAACAAGCATTGGGACCACGCCTACGCCTCGACCGTGCATGCCTCTCAGGGCGCCACCCAGCACCGCGCCATCTTCCACATTCGGGCACCGGAGACGGAGAGCGAGTTCAAACAGGCGCGCGCACTCGATAATATGGCCAAGGTTTTCGGGGATCGCAGCTTTTACGTGGGCGCTACACGCGCGAGCCACGAGCTGCGCATCTATACCAACAACAAGGATGTGGCAGCTCAGGCGGTGGCGGCCAAGCAGGACAAGACCAGTGCCGTCGAAACACTCCGTCGTCATGAACATGCAGCGCCCACGCAGGACAAAAACGCTGACGTGACGCGGTAATTGCGGCACAATGTCAACTTTCGCGCGCGAAAGTTGCCACCGCTCAACCGATTTTCGCCTGTCTCCAAGTCACCTTAGACTTGTGAAAAGGACGCCTTTGAAGAGAACAGATGCCAAACCATGACCGACCCTAACGACGCCGACAAGACGGCCGAGGGCCGAGGGAAAAAACGACGGCGCACCCATATCTACGGTGATCGAAGAACGGTGTCGTTGCGGATGGAACCCGCCCTGCATGAGCGCATGATGGAGCTGTGTGACGAGCTGGCCACCCCGGCCAATACCTACGTGATAGGACTCATCGAGGCGGACCTGAAGAAGCGCCGACGCTAACTACCGCACAGCCCGCCGAAACCGGGTATACCCCGACCCACCCTAATCCCAATATCATGTAGCGGATAAAGGTGCGGCCGGGAGGGCTTATTGTGGGTGCGACATCGCTTCTTGCTATTGACTGGAAACGGCTGGCCACGGTCTTTGTGCCGGCCTTGCTGATCGCTGCCATCAGTATCTACGTCCTGGGCTACCGTGCCCCGGCCAACCCCGACCCCAAGGTGCTGCCGGGGCGCGCGCTGGCCGCCTACGACGATCTGTACCCGATCCGGGCTGACGATGCGGGCGCCCTCTATCTGGATCGGGAGCGCTTCACCAAGGCGGTCGATTACCTCACCGAACACCCGTCGCCGCGCGCCATCGCCGATCTGATCTACCTCGGTAACTCCAACAATGTCACCTTGATGCTCGATGGCGCCACCAAGGCCAAATACCTTCTGCTTTCCCAGCAACCCGACTATGCGGCGCTGGGGGAGGTTGATCGGGAGAAGGATCGGATTTTCCAGTCCTACCGCGACATCGTGAATGGCATGGGGCAGACCTTCGCCGGCACGCCCATCGAAATCGTCTTACACGACACGCGCAACCCGCTGCGCTCGATCATCGCCGTGCAAAACCCGATTTCCGGGCGGCGCCTGGGCGACACCAACACCAACTTCGGCATCCAGCTCATCAGGAATTACAGCTACGGCGAGGGCCAGGGGCAGGGCCGTGGCGGATCGTTCATCAGCTACGACCTGGCCCTCAAGGACGGCCGGGCGGTCAAGTCCACCACGATCCCGATCTTCCACGACGTTTACGGGCTGATCGGTTTCATCTGCATCAACATCGACATTTCCAAGCTGGACAAGCAACATCCCGAGGCGGTCGCCCATTTCATCGAGAGCTTTCGGGCCACGATGGCCAACGACGCGATTTCGGAAATGATCCAAAACAGCAAGCGCAAAGACTGATTTTTCAACCACTACGGGAAAGGAAACCCTCATGGACGCTGGCGCCATTCAAGACCATATCGAATATCTCCAGTTCGAGCTGAAGCGGCCGCTACTGGTGATGAAGGCCCCCAAGGGCATTCTCGGCTGCGGCTACATCAACGTCGAAACCTGCAACAAGACCGGCGAGGTCTGCGCCATCGTGACCGGCGTCAACACCTTCGACGACATGCGCAAGGCCAAGGTGGTAGCGGCCTCCAACCAAGCCGCTGAGCTAGGCATCGCGGTAGGCGACACGGGTGAATCCGCGCTAAACAAGATGCGCTGACCGTCCGCCGTCATGGAACCCTCGGCGTGGACCTGACCATCATCTACTACACGAGCTGCGCCTTCGTGCTGACGGTGTTCGCCGTCAGTCTTTTCCTGGCGGTCAAGGGCAACCGGGCCGCCAAGTATTTCCTATGGGTGTGGGCGGCTCTGCTGATCCTCGCACTACCCTACATCACCCGCGCCAACATGATTTCCAGCATGGCGGCCGGTCTGATGCTGGTCTTCTTCCTGTATGTGCTCTACCTCACAGCGAGCTACGGCATGGCGCGCGTCGATGTCTCACACGAAGAGACCCGCCGCGTGCTGGCCGAATCGAACCGGCGGATCGACGAGGAACGGCGCACGCTCGCGCGCCGGCTGCATGATGAGGTCAATCCTCAACTGCTCTTGAGCCGCAACGTCTTGAAGCAGCTCGAACCGCTGATCCAGGACAACGAGCGGGCCGCCGCCTTGCTGGCCAACGCCCAAAACATGGTGTCCGATGCCTATGCGCAGATGCGCGACATCATCAAGAACACCCGTATCGAAGTGATCGACTCCATCGGCTTTACCGCCGCGCTGGAATCCATGGTCGCCCACTACACGAGTGTTTGCGACAAGCCGGCGATCATCCTCGACCACAACCTGCCCAAGCGCCCCGAGCTGCCCGAGGCCGTGGCCGTGAGTGCCTACAAGATTATCCGCGAAGCGCTCTTCAACGCCATCAAACACGCGAGCGCCAACCAGGTCCGCGTCTCGGTGCAGTACAGTAAGGCGCTCGGTCTCTACAAGGTCGAAGTGACCGATGACGGGGTGGGGATCAAAGCATCCCCCAAGAGCGAGGACAGCGCCGGCATCGGCCTGATCGACATGCGCGAGCGGGCGCGCGTATTGGGCGGCAAACTGAAAGTGCAGTGCGCGGATACCGCCAACCCCAAGCGGCCAGGCACGCGGGTCAGCTTCTCGTTTTCGGGTCGGTCGTCGTGACGCCGTAGCGGATCGCCAGCTTGGTGATGTCCGCCGGGTTCTCGACACTGAGCTTCGTCTTCACGCTCTTCATGAGCGTTCCCACCGTCTTGGTCGACAAGCCCATTTCGGCCGCAATCTCGATGAGCGATGCGCCGTCCGCCGTCATGGCGAAGGCGCGCATTTCCTTCTCATCGAGCAGCTTGTTCGGATTGCGATCCTTCACCGCCGACCAGGCCAGAAGCTGCGCAATCTCAGGGGAAAAATATTCCTTCCCTTCGGCCACGGTCTTGATTGCTTCGTGCAGCACTTCCGTGCTCTCGTCCTTGCGCACGAACGCCAGCACGCCGAGCTTGTAGGACTTCTCGATGATGTACTGATCGTCGAACTGGCTGAACACGATGATCTTGGCTGAGTGGTCGCGGGCCAGTAATTCCTCACAGGCATCGAGCCCGTTTTCCCCGGCGTTGCGTGTGTCAAATCGCACATCAATGACGAGCACATCCGGCTTGACTTCCATGTAGCGATCTATCAGCCCGTCCAGGCTGTAGGCCACTTCCACAACGTCAATACCGTAATCCTTCAAAACATCGCGGAAGCCGGCGACGAGTAGCCGGTGATCGTCCGCCAGAAACACTCTAATTCCCACTTTTTCACCTACAGGTCCAAGGGGGGATCGCGCCGATCCCGATGGTCGATTGGCCGTTGTCCAGGACAACCAGCCGTGCAAGACGCCACGCCAACGGCGGGCAGGGTAGGGGTCGCCCCTCGCCGGCGAGGCAACGGACAAATTTTGACAGAAATCCCTTGTTGCCGTGTCGGATTCGCCGCCTAAGCGCCGCTGAAGCGCCGGAATTATACGCACGCACAAACCTATAACTTCCGTCTAACGGAAGTTATTTTTCCTGCACATGGTATCATGCAGCCCTTCCCATCGGCATAACATGCCGCTTGGAAGTGATGGCGCCGCCCTGGCGCCCGGCTTGGAGAGACGAACAATCGCCCCGGCCTTCATGCTGACAAACCATCGTCAGATGCCTTGTCGCTCTAGGATTTTTTTGTTATCGTGCTTTCACCGTGACAGCAAATTGACTGCTAGAATTGCCCAATGGAATACGGCCTGCCCCACTTCTCTTCACGCGCACTGATCGCCGTCGCCGCTCTTCTGGTGCCTGTTGCCGCTTCCGCGACCTGCTGGGACGAGGCGGGCCAGTGGTACGGCATCGACCCGCTTCTGCTGAAAGCCATCGCCTGGAAAGAGTCGCGCGGCTGGACGGGCGCGGTCGGCCCGAAGCTCCCTGACGGAAATCGCGCTTTGGGTGTGATGCAGATCAACACGATCCATTTACCCGTGCTGTCGCAGTACGGCATCCGACGCGAAGACCTCTTCGATGCCTGCACGAGCCAGAAGGTCGGCGCATGGGTGTTGGCCGACTGCATTCAGCGCTTCGGGGCTACCTGGAAGGCGGTGGGCTGCTACTACGCCGGCCCCGCCTCCAAGAACGTTGCCGCGCAAGTCGAGTACGTCATGGACGTGCAGCGCTACTACGAAGGCTACCGGCGACAGGCCGAAGAACATTCAACTGCATCGGCACAAGTTGCCAGTTACCAAGGGGATTGAAATGGCCCGCACGGCCCGTTTACTGATCGTTGCCGCGCTCGCTTCCATCGGCGCAAGCGCCCAGGCGCAGACCTTGAACCAACCCAGCCCGGTGGATCGCCTGTCCGACGTAACGCAGTTCGGCGTGCCGCGCGATGCGAAATACATCTTCTGCGATGGCGCCGACTGCCCGGAACGCTCGATCAAGCATTTGCACGTTCCGCCGCCGCCTCCGCCGCCGGCCCCGGCCCCCGTGGTCATCCCGCAGCCGCAGTCGATTCAACCACCCGTCGAACTTTCGCCTGCGAAAGTCGAAGCGCCCAAGCCGGCCCCCAAGAAGAAGCCGAAGAAGCGGGCCAAGCCCAAGGTCAAGTACGAATGCAAGCCCGTCCCTGTCGAGAAGTGACGGCTACACCCTCTTTGCGTGCCCCGCGCAAGGCCCATCCGGGAGATTCAGGGGAAATCTCATGAGAAGGAGTTTTTCGATGATTGTTGCAAACGCCAATGCGGTGTCCATGCGCGAAGAGGCGCGCCAGTGGCTCAAAGCCTTCCTCTACGTCGGGCTGATTCTGGCCCTCCTGATGGCGGTCCAGAGCGCCTACGCAACGGACGGTACGGAGTTCGAGGCCGCCGCCACCAAGTTCGAGAGCTGGGTCAAGGGCAACCTGGGCAAGCTCGCGGCCTTGGTCGCTGTCGCGGTGGGTTCGGTCGTGGCAGCCGTGCGCAAGGACTGGAGCTGGTTCTTCGGCGCCCTGGTGCTTGCCATCGGTATCGGCATCGTGGTGGGCATCGTCAACGCCAGCTTCACGGCCGTCATCTAAACGGGGAGGGTGGTCATGTCACAAACGGATCTGTCTCACTACATCCCGCGCCGACTGGATGACGCCGGCAAGTTTCTGTTTTGGGAGCTGGATGTAGCCGCCATCGCCATCCTGGGGATGCTCATCGGTGTGGCCACGGAGTTCCCGATTTCCGGGTCTTCTTCGGCGTGCTGCTGGGCTTCCTCTACAACAAGCTGAAGGCGGGCCAGCATCCGGGCATGGCCACTCATCTTCTCTATTGGTTCACTGGCTTTCCTGAACCGAAGGAATTGCCAGGCTCCCACATCCGCGAACTCAATGGGTAGCCCGCCATGACACCTGAAAGGCACACAACGAGCGCGATGCGCTCAAGTCCCAAATCCGCTTTCACCGCCTGATGAATCTGGTGCTGGCCTGCACTTTGTTCGGCGGCCTGTTCCTCCTGAGCTACGTGGTGTTCCGGGATACCACCCGGATCGTGCCGCCGGAAGTCCGCCGGCCCTACGAGATCGGGGCGAACTACGCCAACAAGGATTACCTGGCCGACATGGCCGGCTACGTGCTGGGCTCGATCCTGACCGTCACCCGGAGACGGCGGAATACAACAACAAGTTGATCTTGAAGATGGCTCACCCCGATGGCTACGCGGTTCTCAAGACCGCGCTGGACTCGGCGGCCATGCGGATCAAGCAAGAGCGTGTCACCACCATTTGGGTGCCGCGCAAAGAGGAAGTGTCCGAGCGCGAAATGCGCGTGAAGGTCAGCGGCAAGCTCAAGACCTACATCGCCGACAAGCTCACCAGCGAACGCGACAAGGACTACTTGGTTGAATTCACCGTCACATCTTCGGGGCGTCTCTATGTTTCCAAAATTGAAGAAATCGTCAAGGCCGATTCTGCTGCTCGCGCTGCTGGCCAGTCTTAACGCGCACGCCACCCAGGTCATCGAGGGGGCCGACCGCAACCACGTTCAGGTCAACATTTCCGCGAAGGAACAAAACCGGCTGGCCGTCGAAGGGCGGCGCATCGCCAGCGTGGTGCCCTCGCAGAAGGATGTCATTTCCGTCGTGAAGGATGAAGCGCTGGGCGCCCTCTACTTCACGCTGGCGAGCGACACCCCGAGCGTGGGCACTGTCACTTTGTTCGTGTCCGACGACAAGGGGGTGACCTACAAGGTCATCCTGGTGCCGCGCCCGGTCTCGGGTGAGGAAATCATCCTGCGCCCGCCGGGCGAGAAGGGCGGCCCTGCCAGCGCCGCACCGCGCACCACGGCTGACGGTCGCGCCGTGTCGTACCAGCGAAAGATCAAAGACCTGGTGCTGGTCATGGCCGACCCGGCGCTGCAAGAAAGCGTCGAAAGCATCGCCGTCAACAAGGAAGTGCCCTTGTGGAAAGAGGGCCGCCTGGTCCTGCTGACCAAGTACCTGGAAGGCGACTTGGTGGGCGAGAAATACCGCCTGACCAATGTCTCCCCGTCCGACATGTTGCTGGTCGAACAGGAGCTGTATCGCCGAGGCGTGCGCGCCGTTTCCATCGAGCACCACACCTTGCCGGCGGGCGATGGCACCGACATCTTCCTCGTGCGGGAGCGCAAAGAAAATGAGTGATCCCAACGCCCAAGTCCGCAAGCGCCAGTACATGCTGATCGGGGGGGCCGCCGCCGGCATCCTCGGTCTCATGGGCGCCGGAATGTTCCTCTTCGATTCCACACCCGCGAGTTACCGCGAGAAACCCAAGACCGTCACTATCACGGCCCCCGGTTCGCTCGAAGACCGCGATGCCTGGCGCGCCCAGCAGGCCGCGCGCGAGAAGAGCAATGAAACGCTCATCAGCGAGGTGAAGAACCAACTTCGCCAGCAAGACGACCTCATCAAGAAGCAGGCCAAAGAGCTGGAAGACCTCAAGTCGGGCAAGAGCAGATTGCCCGGCGCCACGGATTCCACTCGGCCGCCCACGGATGGCGCCGTGTTGCAGCAGCCCTTGCCGGTGCAGAGCGCAGGCCAGGGCGGTGCCGGGCAGCGGGTCTTGACGCCTCCCACTGGCCCACGTCCGGCGGGCGCTACCGCCACGGGCGCGCCACTCAACGCCCGCTGAATCAGACCATCGAGCCGCCGAAACGCCAGCTCGAAATCATCCAGTTCGGCACCATCGGCAAGGGCAACAACGCGCTCAATGCGGGCTCGCCCGGCGGCAATACCGAAGTGGTGGGTTTCCCGGTCGACGAGAAGGCGAAGAAGTACGGCACGACCCAGGGCACCGACTCGCGCCGGCAGATCGAGTTCATCCCGGCGGGCTCCTTTGTGCGGGTCGCCATGCTCAACGGCATCGACGCGCCCACGGGCGGCCAAGCGCAGGGCAACCCGCTGCCCGTGGCCTTCCATGTCCTGGACCCCGCCAACCTGCCGAGCAAGTACAAGCTGGACATCAAGGATTGCCGCGTCATCGGCGCCGCGTGGGGCGATCTGTCGTCCGAGCGGTCGATGATCCGCCTTGAAACACTGTCTTGCGTGCTGGGCAACGGCGAAACCGTGGAAATGGCCATCAAGGGCCAAGCCATCGGCGAAGACGGCAAGGCCGGCTTGCGCGGGCGGCTTGTCACCAAACAAGGCCAGCTTCTGGCCAACGCCTTGTTTGCCGGCGCCCTGTCCGGCATCGGCCGCGCCTTCCAGCAGTCCGCCACGACCACCAACACCAGCGGCCTTGGCACTACGCAGACCATCGACCCCGACAAGGTGGGGCAGGCCGCCATCGGCGGCGGTGTCGGGCAGGCCGGCACGATGCTCGCGCAGTACTACCTGAAGGCCGCCGACAAGCTCTTTCCCGTCATCGAGACCGATGGGGGACGAACCATCGAGCTGCTTGTGACCAAGGGCGCCGTCACCCGGCAAGGCCGATGTCCGCGAAGACTATCGCGGTCTTTTGAAACGCACCGGATCGAATTCCAGGAGGTATGAAGATGATTAAACGCGCTTTGTCCGTGGCCCTGCTGGCCGCATTCGCCACGGCCGCCATCGCCCAGGACGCGGCCCCTTCTCAGATCGTCGAGAAGTTCAAGGGCATGTACCCCAACACGACTTTCAAAGAAATCCGCAAGTCACAAATCGCGGGCCTCTACGAAGTCGTGATGGGCGAGAACATCGCCTACACCGACGAGTCCGGGCGCTATTTCCTCTTCGGCCACCTGTTCGACATGAAGGAACAGGTCGACATCACGGCGGCCCGTAAGGTCGAGACCAAGAAGGTCGAATTCCCGAGCCAGCACCTGGCCAACGCCATCAAGACCGTCAAGGGCGACGGTAGCCGCGCCGTGGCCGTCTTTTCCGATCCTGACTGCCCCTACTGCAAGAAGCTGGAGGGCGAGCTGGCACGCCTCAACAACGTGACCATCTATACGTTCCTCTACCCGCTCGAAACGCTGCATCCCGAGGCGAAAACCAAATCCATCGCCGTCTGGTGCGCACCCGACAAGGCCAAGGCGTGGTCCGCCCTGATGATGGCGGGTGTGACGCCGACCCTTCAGGCGTGCAACAACCCCATCAACGACAACCTGGTGCTGGGTTCCAAGCTGGGCGTGGTCGGCACGCCGACCTTGATTGCCCTCGATGGCCGCACGCTGCCTGGTGCGGCGCCGGCCGACAAGATCGACCAATGGCTGGGGGGTAAGTAATGAGACTGACCATTCTTGCGGCGCTGGGCGTGGTGGCCCTTTCCGGGTGCAGCAGCATGTCAGGCTATGACGCGAAGACCGAATTCGCGTGCAAGGCCCCCGACGGCATTCTGTGCGAATCCATGACCGGCATCTACGCCAATGCCCAGCAGAAGAACCTTCCTGGCCAACGGGTGAATCGACACGGTGACGGTGACGCTGCGCCCGCCGATCTTTCGCGCGCGAAAGAGGGTAACGGCGTGTTGACCAAGCCGATCTACAGCGGCACGCCGATCCGCAGCGCCCCGCGCGTGCTGCGCGTGTGGTTCGCGCCCTGGGAGGACTCGGACGGCGACCTGCACGACCAGAGCTATGTCTATCTGCCGGTCGATTCGGGCCGGTGGCTGGTCGAGCACAACCGCCGCCGCATCCAGGACACCTACCGGCCTGTGCGTGCGCCCGTCTTCCAGCAGGGCTCCGGCCAGCCTGGCGCGCCATCCGCTGCCAATGCCCCTCGCGCCAACGCTCAAGGCGCCTACGGCCTGCCCAGCACGTCGGAGAACGGCATGGTTTCCAACGGCACGATGCAGCAGCGACCAACGCCGGAAGCGGCGGCGCAGTTCCTGAACGGCCTGCTCAAGCCCAACGACGTCATTCCTGAAAACCCTGAAACCGAATAAGCGCCCGTGGTTGCGACGCCCGCCGATGTCGCCCAGGCCGGTGCCGTTCAGTAACCCTCGAAGGAAAGCCCGATGCAAAAAACCATGATGGAACAACTGAAAGGTGCGGCGTCCCGCTTTTGGGATCAAACCGTGCTGGGCAATACGCCCGATGTTGGCAAGAACCCGGCGCCGCTCGATGCGGCCAATGAACTCACCAAGGTCTACGGCCTGCACAACATCCTGCGCTATGACCAGTTCGACCCGGAACGCGAGCTGTTCTACAACGACAACTCGGTGGCCTTCGCCTTCGAGGTGTTGGCCCAAACCGGCGCCGATGACGAAATGGCCAATCGCCTGGCCACGCTCTTTACTCCCATCCCGCCGCACTTCGGCGTGCAGTGGTGCTTGTTCGGCAGCCCCATTCTCGATCAGCAGTATCAAGCCTACAAGGATCAGCGCCACATCGCCGTGGATCGCGGCGAGACCAGCTCGTTCTTCCTGGAGCTGGCCGAGCGCCGCATCAACTACATCCGGCGCACGTCGGGGCGGCCGCTGTTCCCCAACGACAACTTCATGATTAAGAACATCCGGCTGATGATTTCCGTCACCAAGGCCGGATCGCACACGGATAGCAAGCTCGTTGAAGAAATGACCGAGCTGCGCGAGACCATCCGCGCCTCGCTGCGCACGGCCAACTTGCCGGCCTACACCATGAACGCCGATGGGCTCATCGACTTCCTCTGGCCCATCCTCAACCCCGAAGTCATGTTCAATGGCCAGCCGTTCCCGGCGCTGGGCTACGACGAGGGCAAGCCACTCAAGCATCAGCTCACCGACTTCGGCCAGCATGTCCGCGTCAAGGCCGACGAGATCCTTTTCGGGATGCCGCCGGCCTCCGAGGACGAGGAAGACACGCGCATTTCCATGCGCGGATTCGGCGTCCTGCAATACCCACAGAAGAAAGAGCTGTGGGAAATGGCCAACATCATCGGCAGCTTCTTCGATGACGGCTTGCAGTACCCATGCCCGTTTGTCGTCACGGGCGGCGTTTTCACCCTGGACCCCAACATCGTGGACAGCAAGGCCCAGCTCAAGAGCGCGCGGGCCAAGATGAATGCCAAGTCCAAGATGGCCGAGTACCAGCCGGAGCTGGCCACCCAGGCGCAGGATTGGGACATCGTGATGCACCAGCTCAACAACGGCGGGAGCATGTGCGAGATGTACCACACCCTGCTGTTGATCGCGCCAAGGTCGCAGATGAATCGCTCCAGTCAGATCGCACTCAACGTCTGGCGCAATGAGCGCTTCACCATCACTCCGCTCAAATTGTTGCAACTGGCCACGCTGTACTCCAGCCTGCCCATGACGTTGACCGAGACGGCCCGCGAAGACCTCAAGAAACTGCGCCTCATCACCACCAAGACGACCGTCAATGCCGTCGACATGGCGCCGATCATCGGCGAGTGGAAGGGGGCCGGCGACCCCGTGATGCTCTTCTTCGGCCGTCGCGGTTCGCCGACCTTCCTGGATTTCTACTCGAACCAGCAGGGCAACTACAACGTCTTCGTGGCCGGCGTGTCCGGCTCCGGCAAGTCGGTGGCCATGAACGAGATCGTCAGTGCCTACCGTGGCATCGGCGCGCGGGTGTGGGTTATCGACGTGGGCCGCAGTTACCAGAACCTGATTCGACTCCAGAAGGGCACCTTCATCGAGTTCACGCCCTTCGCCAAGAACCCGCTCTGCATCAATCCCTTCTCTTGGGTCGGGACGGACAACGAACTCGACTTCAAGGCGGAAATGCGCCTGCTCAAGCCCATGATCGGCCGCATGGCAAGCCCGAATGCGCCGCTGACCGAGTTTCAATACTCACTGATCGCCGAGGCGATTACGGCCGTCTGGAAGGACTACGGCCCCGAAACGACCCCGACCAAAATCCGCGACTTCCTGCTCGACAAGATCAAGAACGAGTCCGGCGGGGTGGAGCGGGTGGCCTACGAGCTGGCCAAGCAGCTCCAACCTTTCACGACCGAAGGCATCTACGGCGAGTATTTCAACGGGCCGGCCAATATCTCGCTCGACGGCGACATGATCGGCCTGGAGCTGGAAGAGCTGAAGAATGCCCTGAGCTGCGCCGCGTGGTGCTCTTCGTGCTCACCAGCCGGATTGCCCACGACATGTACCTGTCGCGCGATCGCAAGAAGATTTGTCTCGTCGATGAGGCGTGGCAGCTCCTGGGCGCCGACAAGGAAACGGCCGAGTTCATCGAAGAGGGCTACCGGCGCGCCCGTAAGTACAACGGGATTTTCTGCGTCGGCACCCAGGGCATCGAAGACGCCTTCAAGAACGACGCCAGCCAGGCCGCCTACTCCAACGCCGACTGGAAACTCTTTCTGCGCCAGGACAAGAAGAACCTGGAGAAGCTGATCGAGGACGGCATGGTGAACTTCAGTCCGGCCGTCAAACGGATGCTGTTGTCACTGCGTACCGAACGCGGCCGCTTCTCCGAAATGCTGATCGCCTCGCCCAACGGCGATTCCGTGGTGCGCCACATTCCCGACCCGTTTTCCCTGCTGATGGCGAGCACCAACGCCACCGACTTCAACGAATGCGAGTCATTGCTCAACCAGGGCTATTCGACCATGGAGGCCCTGACGATCATGCTGCAAAGGAGAGGACAACTTGTCTAACGAAACCCCCACCGTTGCGGCCCTTCAACCGGTGCCGGCCGCACCTTCGCGCGTGCGCGACATCCTGACCACGGCACTCGCCTCGACCCTCTTTACCCTCGCCGCCCTCGCGCCCATCGCCTACATGGCGGCCCAGCGCATCCCGCCGCGCCTAGCCACGGTCGATCTGCAAAAGCTGGTCGAAGAAGACCAAGAGCGCGCCATGAAGATTCTTGGCGCCGGCTCTTTGACCGACGATCAACGCGCCGGCCTCGAAAAGATGACGGCCGAGTTCGCCGTCAAGCTCTCCACCACCATCGACGCAGTAGGGCAGGAATGCGGCTGCGTCCTCGTCAACAAGGCGGCGCTGCTGGGCGGCACCGCTGCCGACTACACCGATCTGGTGCGCCAAAGGATGAAATGATGAACGCCAAGCGCCTTTATTGGGGGGTGTGTGGTGGCTTCTTCGCAGCGGCTGCGCTCGCGTGGGCCTCGACCCCCTATCTCGACTTCACGATCAACATGACTTCCAGTCTGCCCGGCACCCTCTACGTGGTGCACAAGGGCGGCGCCTTCAAGAAGGGCGACCTGATCGCTTACCGCTGGCATGGCGGCGCCACGTACCCCGCCGGCACCACGTTCATTAAGCGCGTTGAGGGCATCCCAGGCGACACCGTGAAGCGCGAAGGCGCGGCGTTTTGGGTTAATGACCACTACATCGGGCTGGCCAAGCCGAAGTCGCGTGCCGGGGTGCCGCTAGTGCCCGCCGGAGCTGGTGCAATCCCGGCGGGGGAATACTTCGTGGCGACGCCCAGCGTCGATAGCCTTGATTCCCGCTACTCCCTGTCCGGCAACATCAAGGCGGCGGCCGTGATCGGGAGGGCCTATGCGATCTTCTAAGCTGGTCATCGCGGCCGCTGTCGCCCTGATCCTTCCGGCGGCCCAAGCTGCGCACTTCGGCACCCTCGGGCAGACCTACCCGATTGCCGAAGAAAGTGCGCTCACGATGATTATGAAGAAGCTCCAGGAAAAGGAGCGAACCGGCGAGCTGAAGAAGCTCCAGCAAGAAGCCGTGCGCCGGTCCATGAACAGCGTGAAGAACATGCCGCCCGTCGACGGGATCGCCACCGTCACCGAGCGCGCGCAGCGTCTCATTGATCCGACCGTCTACTACCCCAAGGCCGTCACCACCGACGAGGGGCAGGTTGTGGTGCCAGCGGGCGCGCGCATCAATCCCCTCGAAATCACGGGCCTGTCCAAGACCCTCGTGTTCTTCGACGGCCGCGATCCCGCCCAGCGCGAGGCCGTGCGCCTGCTGGTGCAGAAGCAACAGAAGCGCATCAAGCCCATCCTCGTCGCCGGCTCCTGGCTGGACATGACCCGCACCTGGAAAACCCAGGTGTTCTATGACCAGCACGGCACCTTGAGCAAGCGCTTCGGCATCCGGGCCGTCCCGTCCCTGATCCGCCAAGAGGGCAAGGCTCTGCTACTCGAAGAAATCCCCGCGAAGGAGTTGAAATGAAACGCTGGCTCTACGTCGCACTGCTGCTGCTCACCGCCACTTTCGCGCGCGAAAGTCTCGCGGGTGTCTGCCAAGGCAAGTTCGCCAACCCCATCACCGATATCTGCTGGTCCTGCATGTTCCCCATCACGATGGGCGGCACCGAAATGATGTCCATGGGGCAGGAGGACTCTTACAACCCCAGCGGCATGCTTTGCGCGTGCTCAAACCCGCCGATCATCGGCATCAAGACCGGCTTTTGGGGCCCGTGCGTCGTGTCGACGTGACCCGCACGCCGTATTGCTTCGTCTCGCTGGGCGGCATCCAGCTCGACCCCGGCATCCGGGCGCCGGAAGGCGAGGTTCGTCGGCAGCAGGACTTAACCATGCAGTCGAGCTATCAGGTGCATTGGTACGTCGATCCGATCCTCTACTGGCTCGAAGTCGTCCTTGACCACCCCTGCATGGAAACCGGCTCGCTCGATGTCGCCTACATCACCGAGGTTGATCCTTTGTGGAACGACGACGAGCTGACCATGTTGCTCAACCCGAGACCTTCCTGTTCGGCAACCCCATTGCCCAGGCCGCGTGCGCGGGCGATTGCGTGCTGGCCACCGCCGGCTTCGGCTCGAACCTGCTCTATTGGTGCGCCGGCTGCAACGGCGGCATGTACCCCTTCAATGGCCATGTGCAGGCCCATGTCTCCCACGTTCAAGCCAGCTCGCTCCTGGTGCAGCGCATGACTGCGAAGCTGCACCGCGAATTCCTGATGTGGGGCACGTCCGGCGGCGACGGCCTTTGCGGTGTCTATCCGCAGCCCGTGATGGACAAGACCCAATACAAGTACAACATGCTTTACCCCGTGCCGCAGACCGACAAGATCAACGGCCGCTGCTGCCAACCCTACGGCCGCAGCACTGCGATTTGGGGCGCCGGCAAGAGCTATCCGTATGCCGGGGAAGACTTCAGCTACATGATCTTCCGCAAAAAGAACTGCTGCCTCGGCGTGGGGGTGTTCTGATGAAATCCTCACTCCTGTTTGCCCTCCTGCTGGCCGCCTTCGCTACGCCCAGCGGCGCGCAGAAGCCCGATTCCGGTTCCCTCGCGCAAGAGCGGGCGCGCATTGAAGCCGAGCGCAAGGAAATGTTCGCGCCCGACAACCCCGCACTCAAGCCCAAGAAGAACGGCATGCCCAGCGCCGAGCGTCTGACGCGCGAACAGGCGCGCATCGAGGCCGAGCGCAAGACCATATTTGCCGACCCGTCCCTTAGCGGCGCGCCGAACGTCTTTCCGAATATCCCGACCCCGGCGCCGGGACAGGTGGACATCGAGGCCCTGGCCAAGCGCTACGAGTCCAAGGCCATCGCGCGCAAGTCGGACGACCTCATGATCTTCGCGTCCTTCTCGATGCCCGCCGAGTCGTTGAAGCGCCTGGTGGCCAGCGCTCACCGGGTCGGCGGCGCCGTTGTCCTGCGCGGGTTCAAGAACAACTCGTACAAGGACACCGCCAAGGCGATCCATGACCTGGGCGAGCAGGGCGGCAATGTCCTGGTCAATCCCAACGCCTTCGACAAGTACAAGGTTTCGGCCGTGCCCACCGTGGTGCTGACCAAGCCCGACGCCATCGACCAGCTTGATGCGGATGGCTGCGCCCAGCCGAACACCTACGCCGCCGTCTCCGGCGACGTGACGCTCGATTACGCCCTGGACGAACTGACGCGCCGCGCGCCGAGTTCGAGCCCTTGGCCAGCCGCTATCTCCGTCAATTGAGGGGTCGATGATATGAAGGCTCTACCTATCCTCTTGTTTGCCCTGTCCGCCTTGGCCGGGGCCGCCCATGCCGACATGACGCCGGCCGAGGCGTTCAATCAAGGCAAGACATTCGGCAACGCCGGAAAGGGTGGGGCCGGCGGTACAGTCAGCAGCGCCTCGGGCGCGGCCAATGTCCCCAAGTACAACACCAGCGCCCCGGAATCCGGCTACTACAGCGGCGGCAAGGGTTTGCTGGGCACGGCCGGGACCAACAAGCTGACCGCATGCCAAACCTATGTCGCCGGCAATGCCTACGACCAGCAGGAATGCGATGCCGTCAACTTCCTGGCCAAGAACCCGTCCGAGCGGCCCATCGTTCCGCTCTCGAAGACCGACCCGATCATCACCGGTAGCGATCCGGTCATCAAGAACCCCGGCACTGCGCCGGCCAGCGGAACGGGCCAAGTTTGCCGCACGGTGACGCAGAACAACCCCGGCGAATATGTCACCGAAACCTGCACGACCGCGCGCAAGACGGATTTCTCCGAGTGTGACAACACCCTGGATATTCAGATCAACTGGAACTACTACTGCCCGGCGTTCACCATCGAGGGACCGACCATCATTCCGGGCACCGAGAAGGTGCCTCCCAGGGTGCCGGCATGATCCCGCCGGATGCGACCTGCCACGTCAAGCAGCCGGTCGACGTGTGGACCTGCCCGGAGGGTTCCACCGGCCCGGACGCGCTCCACCAGTGCAGCACCACGACCACGGACGAGAACGGCGTAGAGACCACGACGAAGACGCCCGCTACATGGTCCCAGGGCTGGAACGAATACAACACTTATGCCGACAAGGTGCCCACAGTGGTCGAGAACTGGGACAACCAGTGCGCCGAAAAAGAAGCGCGTTCCGACCTCAATCGCAAGCCGTGGCCGGACTGCGAAGAGACCAAGCCGAAGTGGTGCACTCAGGCGCCCGAAACCCGCTATTTCGACGGCGTGCCGGTCTATCGCGGCTGCTGGCAGTGGCGCAAGGAGTTCGGCTGCCTGACCAATGACAGCGACTACGACTGCGGGCCACGCGCGTGGGGCAATTGCGTCTCCCAGGGCACCGCCTGCATTCAGTACGCCATTGATGGCAAGTGCGCGATCACCGAAGAGTCTTACCGCTGCGAAAAAACCCCGCCGAGCACAACGACGCACGAGGTTTGCGAGCCGTCTTCTTTCTGCCAGGACGATGGAGCCGGTTGCTTCTCCACGGATCGCCAGCCCGACCAGGATTTCGGCAAGGCGGCCGCCATGATGGAGGCGTCCCGCGAAGCCGGCGTCTACGGGGTCAACGGCGGCAACATCGAGATATTCAAAGGTTACAAGGAAGAGTGCTCGATCAAGGTCTTCGGGGGCACGGTGCTCAAGAGCTGCTGCGGCTCGTCTGGCGGCGGTTCGGCCTTCTCCAACCATGCCTTGCTTGGTGCTGGCATGACTGTGGTGGGAGAGGGTGCCAAGGAAGCTGTCGCCATGGGCTCGAAGTACATGTACGACGCCCTATACAGCTCCGTGGATGGCTCGCTCCTGGGCAAAGGGCTTGGCGCCATGAATAGCTGGGCTACGGGCCTGGGTGATGGGATGTTCAACCCCACCTTCTCTTTCTACGGCTTCCAGTTTCAATTCACGTTCGCCAACGGCTTCCAGTTCGTCGCGTTCGATCCTTATACCTTCGCTTTGCAGATCGCCATCATGGTTATCACGGAATGGCTGAGCTGCGACCAGAGCGAGCAAATCATGAGTCTGAAGCGCGGCGAAAACCTGTGCGTCCACATCGGAACCCGCTGCTCCAAGAAGCTGAAGATCATCGGTACGTGCCTGGAGAAGAAGGAAACCCACTGCTGCTTCAACTCCCTGCTGGCCAAGCTCATCAATCGCCAGGGCCGCGCCCAACTCGGTCTCCCCATGAACCAGTGCGGCGGATTCACCGAGGGACAGCTTCAGTCGCTCAACTTCGCGGCGATGGATCTTTCTGAGTTCATCCAGAAGATCGTGCCGAAGGAGGCCGACCTGGCTGGCAGCATCAACCGCGCGGGGCAAAGCGTCTCCGATCAAGTGAAGAACTACTACGAACAGGACTGACCATGAAACCCGTTGCCATCCTCTTGTCCGTCATCGGCATGGCTTTCGCGTGCGAAAGTCAGGCCCAGGCCCGTATCTACACCAAACCCCATGACTTGATGGTGCTGGCCATCAAGTCCGGCTCCGCTGCTGGCGTGCTCACTGGCCAGGTCGATGAACATTTCACCCGGCAGTTCCGCAGCACCGGGCCGCTGCTGGTGACGGCCAAGGTCATTCAGAACCTGGGTCGCGCCGACTGCAAGCGCCTTGAAATCATCTACACGAAGAAGGACGTGGATACGCCCAAGGGGCGCACCGACGCCATTCTCACCACGCAGATGAACTATTGCCTCGATGGTGGCCCGCCGCTGCCTGAAGGGGTAGGGGAGTAAGCCATGGTTCGGCAATCGCTTATCGCCCTTTCGTTGATGTTCGGCGCTGCGGCACATGCCCAGAGTGCCCTTGATTACCCGTCGATCTGGACATGCGACAGCAACAAGTTCAACTGGTATTGCGACCAGGAGGAAGCGGCGGCGGCCCCGGCGCCGATGCCGGCGCCTGCGCGTTCGCAAGAGCCGGCAAAGCCGGCCGCTCCCCGTCGAATCGAAATCCAGGACATCAAGACGGCAGAACAAATGCGCGTGGAGCTGAAGCGCCGCGAAGACATCGCCGTGATGAGTCCCACCGAGAAGAACCTGCGCGACTACCTGGAGCTATGGCAGGTCGTACAGGACAAAGGATCTGTCTTCGCGGACAACTGGCGCCGGGTGGTGTGGCAGAACCCTGACCTTGACTACACCCTGAAGCGGCCCGCCAACAACGCTGCGATCAAGCTCTTCGACGAGCGACGGGACCAGGACCAGGACCGCCACCTACAGCAATTGGCCAAGGAACACGGGCTGATTTTCTTCTTCCGCTCGGATTGTCCCTACTGCCACGCGATGGCGCCGACCATCCGCATGCTGGCCGAGAAGTACGGTATCGAGGTGCTGCCCGTTTCAGTCGACGGTGCGGGCCTTCCGGATTTTCCGCAATTCCGCGATGGACGCGCTAGTGCCGCCGCCTGGGGCGTAGAGCGCGTTCCGGCGCTGTTTATTGGTTCCAAGACAACCGGCGACCATGCGCCTATCGGCTTCGGGATGATGGCGCTTTCCGAAATCGTGAACCGCATTTTCGTCTTGACCGGCACGAAGCCGGGCGATCAATTCTAAGGAGGCAGCTATGCGCTTGAAGAAAATCACTGCTGTTGTATTGGCCTGCGTTCTGGCGACCCAGGCGAACGCCGTCACCATGCAGCAACTCTTCGATGACGTGAATGCAAACGGCAATGTCTCAAATCCGGCTGCACTCCAGGGGCAGACGATGAACATGTACACCGGGGGCAGCATGTTCATGCGCATGCCCACTCGCACCTACAACTTGGCCATGGTGACGCCGCCGAGCTGGAACGCAGGTTGCGGCGGGATCGACCTTTTTATGGGCGGCTTCTCGTTCATCAATAAGGATCAGTTCGTCGCCATGTTGAAGAACATCGGTTCCAACGCGCTGGGCTATGGCTTCAAGCTCGCACTCCAGAATCTTTGCCCTACGTGCGACAACGTGATGCAGGCCCTTCAGGCCACCGCTAATCAAATTAATCGCCTCAACATCGACTCTTGCGAAACCGCCAAGGGTTTGGTTAATGCCTCGGTCCCTGAATCGTGGTCTCGTGGGCGCCAGAACGCCGCCAAGAATTTCGGCGTCGATTCCAACATCTTCGAGAACATCACAGACGCTTGGACCAATGTGATGAACAACGAAGACAAGGCCAATCAGACCGTCAATCAGGTCGCTTCAACGAATCCCGCCGCGAGCGACGATCTCCCGCGTGGGAACGTCGTTTGGAAAGCACTCAAGAAACTGGATGGCATCGACGACGAATACCGCATGATCCTGATGTCGATGGTCGGGACCACAATCTTTCCACGAACGGCAACCGTACCAAGCCGCTCTTTGTCCCGAAGAAAGACATTACCGTTCAGCAGCTCGTCGGAAAGCAGGACACGTCCCCGACTCTTGATCTGCCGATCTGGCGTTGTGATACCACAAGCGAGGACGGTTGCCTGAACCCTTACAACAGCACTTCGTCATCCAATACCCGCAGCTTCCGCTACATGGTCCGCACGAAGATGTGGGACATCACCGACAAGATCGCCACGCGGGCCGCACACCCTGATGTCGACGCCATCTGGAAGTTCCTCAATGTCACCGATCTTCCTGTTCACAAGATGCTGGCGGTGTCCACCACGTTGAACAACACAGCCCTGGCTGACAACTTGGTCAACCGCTATCAGGACCTCATTGCGGCGAAGTATGCCGAGGTTTACATCCAGCGGGCGGTCGCCGACCTCAACGCAGCCCTGGCCAAGTACGTTGCCACGGCCAGCGATCCCGCCGTCGCCCAAGAGCTGAACAAGGTCTATCCCGAGCTGGAAAAGCTTCGCAATGATGCCCGCTCAGTTCTTGCTACTGCATACACGCAGACCATCAGCACCTATGACATTGCCCAGGAAGTGCACTACATGGAGCGCGCCCTGAACGCCAATCTGTCCCAAACACTGCGTAACTCTCGCCTTCGGCAAGAGTCTTCGCTAAGAGGCCCGGCGATGATCGACATCGAAATTCAAACCTACTGGAACGTCGAGACGCTGTACTACGTCTTCAATGCCGTCGCTTCGATCATGGCCGGTGCCGGCTTCGAGGGGATGATGAAAATGGTCTTCCTCTTCGCTATCGGCATCGGGATGTTTGCCTACGCAGGCAACAAACAGCTCGAAATGGCGAAGTGGTTTATCCAGGCGCTGATCTTTGTCAGCATCTTGAACCTTCCCATTGCTCGCGTGGGACTGACCGACAAGACGGGGTTGGAGCCGCCTCGTGTTGTGGATAACGTGCCTTTTACGCTTGCGGTAGTGGCGCAAGCCACCAACCTCACTTTTGGGTTCTTTACCCGCACCTACGAAACCGTCTTCGGCGTGCCGGATGAATTGGGCTTGCAGAAGGGGGATGTGGCGTTCGGCCATCGCATCCTGAAGAGCGTAAATAACGCCACGGTACGCGACCCACAACTGCGCTCCGATCTGATGCAATTCATCAAGGAATGCACGCTCTACGACATTAAGGATGGCGTGGTCGGTGCCCAGGAAATTGTGGGCGGCACCGACACCTGGAACACGATTTTCAGCAACACCAGCCCAGCGCGCTTCGCCACGTATGACACCTTGACGCCCGAGCCTAAGACCGAGCCTTGCACTGACGTGGCTATTGTTCTCAAGGACCGCGTTGCTGATGCAGCGGCCAAGGCGCAAATCTTCTACGGCAAGCAAGCGTTCTCTCGGGCTTCCACCGATGCCATCGCGGAAAGCATGTTCGTATCCGCAATCGGCACATCCTACGACTGGATTCTCAACAACTCATCCAACGCCTCCGCTGCGTTGCGCCAGTCGATGTTCAACAACATCTGGAAAGAGGCGGGCGCTGAACTGCCGGCCCTTCTGAACGATCCCGCGCGCGTGGCCGAAGTCAACGCCATGATGGCCTCCGCTCAGGCCGCACGCCAGGCCGCCGGCGCCAATGCGTCCATCAGTATCTTGGCCCAGGAAACCTTGCCTCATATTCGCAACTGGATCGAGGCGATCATCTACGCGATGTTTCCTATTGTGGTTGTTTTGATGGTGGTCATGACTGCCCAAGGAGCGAAACAGATCCTTGGCGGCTACATGATGGCTCTCGCCTGGATAGGAATGTGGCCTGTTCTCTTCGCGGTCATCAACCACCTGTCGATGATGCACCTGCGTTACAAGATGCGGGCACTTGAGTTGGCTACCGGCTCTGGTATTCCCTTTCAGCTCTCAGATGTTTTCGACGCCACATTGACCGATGAGCAATCACTTATCGGGTATATGGTCCTGCTCGTCCCATTCCTCGCTGCCGGCATCATCAAGATGGGGCAGGGTGGGATCATGTCCTTGGCGGATCGCATGACGGCTAGCTTTTCGTCCGCTGTCCATGGTGCTGGCTATCAGACCTCCATTGGCAACGTCAGCATGGGGCAGGTTGGTATGGACTCCGCCGGCATCAACACGACCTCGATGCACAAGTACGACAGCAATATGGCACTGTCCGGAGGTGGCGCCATGATCGGCACCAGGTCGGGCGGTACGGCCACCATCGCGCCGAATGGCGCTGTGGCCATGAGCCAGCTCCATAATCGCATGCTCCAGCAAATGGGCATGGACCACCGCTACGAGGCGGGCCGCAACCAGGAGGCTCATCGTACTGACATCACCTCTTCGGGCGACCAACTTTCCACCCGTCACGGCGACAGCTCTACGGGTAATAGCGTTGTGGGGGCTGACCGCACGCGAGGCGCGTATCAACAGTCCGGTGTCAGTGCTTCGACGACGGATCAGGGTGGCTACGGCGGCGCCCACACAGGCGGGCAGTCGGTCGGCAAGACTTTCCGCGATGGTTCCCAGTTCAACATGCAGGCGGGTGCACAAGACAACCTGTCCATGAATCTTGGTTTGTCTCGGCCTGGCCCAGCGGCTGCTGGAGGCGGGGGGGGTGGCGGTGGTGGTGCTGCGCCGGCTGATCCACGCGAAGAGAAGCGCATTACCGATGCCATCCGCAATGGTGGTGGCAATCAGGCCCAGGTGGATCAGGCGCTCAAAAACTATCGCTCCGGACGCGGTGCACCCGCCGATGGTGGTCTCCTTAGCCGTCTTAGTGCCGGGTTTGGCGCCAGTTCCACGAAAACCTACCAAGCTGGGCACTCGCGTGACCGTGGTGTGGTTGATCAGCACAGCCTTGATGAGAGCGCGCGCACTGAACGCACTTTCCAAGTTAGCGGTCAGCGCACCGCGCAGGACGGCGCTGGTCAACAGTCCCAGCAGACCAGCCGTACCGGTAACGATGCCGTGCTGTCCAACATCGACGAACGGTCGCAAATCCGCGACGTTTCGGATAGGCAGGAGTACGGGACCGGCGACCGTGCGAACCGCAGTGAATCCAATAGCTTCACGCATCACCGCGACTTGCTGGCCGATCCTTCTTTCATGGAAGCTGTTGCCGCCCGCAACGGCATGAGTGCAACCCGGTTCTACAGTCAAGAAACGCCGACCATCATGTCGATGGTTCAGGACTATGCGGCCGAAAGGGCATGGTGAATGCCGCCCAGACGTTGAACACCAACACTTTCGCAGGCGAAACCTTGCCGGCCAACAAGGCCGGGTTGCAAGGCATATCCGAGAAGGAACGCAAAGACCTCCCGAACGATATTCGCGCAAAACACAAGCGCAAGGCTGCGGCAACAGGCGCCGGCAGTACCGCACCTGTTCGCACGAATACGAGCACTCCGGGGATTGTTGGGCAGTCGCGCGGCGCTGTCGAAGGCCAGCTTGATCCGAAGAACAAGGGCAGCATCCCGCGCGGACGGGCGCCCTGGATGACAACGTGCACGCCTGGGCTAGCCCGGACAAGAAGGTTGGAGAAGGGCGCGCCAATCCATTGGTGTTGTTGAGGACATGGAAGGGCGCGACATCAAGGATTCCGCCCTGAAGGGGTGGGACAAGCTAACCGGCGGGGACGGGACGGCAGATGGTGAAAAGCTCACCGAGAACATGAAGAGGGAAACCAGTGCATCGCCTCAGATCAACTCTGGCACGAAGCGATAAGGGCAGGGCCTTGCGCCCTCCCTTGTTCAATACATCACTGTGCGGCCGCGCTCGTCCTTCAGGACGGGTTGGTACTTGTTCGTGCACGGGTTGATGTCCATGCCCAGCGTGAGGCGGCCGCCGGTCGTTGCAGGAAGGTCCAGAACCCATCGCTCAACCAGCACGCCAACCAGTAGGGAATCCAGAACATGAGGCCGCCTCCCAACATCTTGATGAAGTCCGAAAACGAGTGATCCGAAAGCACAAAGGCTATCGGAATCGGCGCTGCGTAGAGCAGCAGTTTCTTCCACTTACCCATGATCTACCTCTGTTCCTCGATGACGATATAGGTCCAGCTACCACCATCGTTCTGTTGCCCCATCGACACGATACGCCAACCCCTCTCGTAAATCTGTTTGATCGTGACCTTTCCTAGATGTTCGCAATCGAATTTGGTGTCCGCGCCGTTGAACGGATACGCGCCGCACACCCCACCCCTTGCGGGGGCCGCAAGCACGTTGGTTGCGGCGCTTAGTGCTGTCATAATGAAAGCAAACAAAGTTAGTTTTTTCATGCTTCTGCTCCATGTTTATGGCGTGAAAATGGCTAAATGTCATGTTGACAAATTACGCCGAATCCCTTTAGTTTGCAACGCAATGGCCAATTCATACAAGTCGGTCCTAGACGCCTGCGGCAAAGTATCGCGTGCTGTCTTTGTGAAAGCAGCAAAACGGCTCGACCTTTCGCCCGAATCTTACCGGATCGCAGAAGAAGTTTTGGTTCTCGGCTTCCGTCAATCCGTTGCAGCCCGTCATGCCGGCGTGTCTCGCCAGCGGGCGCATTCCGTTTGTCGTGAGCTGGTGGACGCTATCAATTTGAACGAAGAAAGGAAGAAGAAATGAAGTCACTCCTGGCTCTCTTGCTTGCGGCCACTCTTGCCGGGTGCGCCACGGCTCCCGAACCCGTCGCCATGCACAACGATTGGCGCACCGGCACCGATTACAGCCCGTACCGCTCTATCGCCACTGCGATCCAATGCGATGACTGCCGGCGCTGATGATTCCGTCCCACTGGTTCAGGCGGATTGTCCTGGTCCTCTTCTTCATGGAAGTGGGCGGCGGCATCTTGTGGGTGGCCACGCGGCTCGCCCCTGATCCCGCCTACAAACCTTTCATGCAGACGGTCGCCGGCCTGATCTTCCTGTTCGGCTTCTATGCCTCAGCGCCGTTGGCTGCGCGGTTTCTTGCGCCCGTGGCCTCGACGGACGGGCCATTGCAGCGGCGCTTGGCCGGCGTGCTCGCGTCTATGCCGGTCGGTTCGCCGGTCTATCTGTACGACCACGCCGACCAGCAAGCCAACACGGTCGGCCTCGGCCAGCATCATTCCCGCATTTATCTGACCTCGGGATTGGTCCGCCGACTGAGTGATCCAGGACTGCGCGGGGTCATTGCGCACGAGGAAAGCCACGTTGCGGAGCGCCACATCTTGGGCACCTTCGCATACGCCTCGTGCTTCACCCTCGGCAGCTACGGCACGAACAACAACACCGTTTTCCTCGCCGGCTTCCTGATCTTTCTGGCTTTGCGTCGCTACTTCGAGTATCGCGCCGATGCTGGCGCCGCCGCGCGGGTCGGCAAGGCCGACGCCTTGGCCGCGCTGCACGAGTTGCACGAGATTTACCCTCTCGGCCATGGCATCGGTGGATCTCTGTCTTGACCGCGTATCCGACTCTGCCGATGCGCATCCGCGCCCTGGAGACCGGGCGCATGACGTTGGTGTGACGGCGATGGATTGGTACTTGCAATGGATCGGCTGCGCCTTCGGTGTTCTTGGCGCTTGGCTCTTGGCTTTGAACAACGCCCGGTCCGGCTGGGGGTTTGTCGCCTTCCTGGCATCGAACGTCTGTTGGATTCTGTTCGGCATTCTCACGAACGCGCCTGGCCTGATCTTCATGCAGGTCGCGTTTACCGCGACCAGCCTCTTGGGCATCTACCGCTGGATGCTGGCCAAGCCGCGCGACTTTCGCGCGCGAAAGTCCGGGGAGTAACGAAATGGGGTTCGGCGGTGTCGGTTGGTACTTCACCTTTCTGGCCCTGGTGCTCGCGTGCTGCATCGGCGTCCTGTGGTTTGTTCGTGCCTCAGCCCTTGCGGAGCTGTTCCATCTATCCGCTGCGCTGGTCTTCATGGCTGGGGCATTGGTGATCTACCACGGCCTTGAGTGCGCCTTGTCGCCTGTAAATGCGAAGAGGCGGATCAGGCCATGAAGAAGTACCACACCATCACGGACATCGTTGGAACCGTCTACTGCGAGCAAAAGGTTCTCTTCGACCGCGAGCGCGGTGATGCCCGGCCGTTGGATGTACGCGCGAAGGCGGCCGCCGGCACCTTCGAGCATCTGCGCTTCGAGGTCGAGGGCCATACGCGGGCCGCCATGGACCGGCGATGCTTCATCGCCTCGGCCGTCTATGGCCCTGATGCTCCTGAAACGTGCTTTCTGCGCGCTTGGCGCGACCGTGTGTTGATGCCGGCGGCGCCCGGGCGCCTGTTTGTGCGCGGGTACTACGTGCTGTCGCCAGCCGTGGCGCGGTTCCTCTCTCGCCATGGCTTGCTCGCCGCTGCGATCCGCTTGCTACTCAACGGCATCGTGCGGCTGCTGGGGATGCCGCGATGAACAACCTGGCCAGCTTCATCTTGTTCGGTCTGGCCCTGGCACTGGCCGCGTGGACGTTCCTCGTCTGGCGTGGCTTCTCCCAGGATTGGTTGCCCGATGAACTGAAGGCCGGCCGGGTTGCGCAAGTCGAACGGAACCTCCGGGCCGACCATCCTTACCGGGTCATCGGCCGACCCGACCAGGTGTATCGCCTTCCGGACGGGCTGCATGTCCCCCTCGAAAACAAGAACCGCGATGCCCACCGCGTCTATGAGACCGACATCGCGCAGCTTTCCTTGCAGGGGTGGCTTCTGCGCCGCAATGGCCTACCCACCGCTGCCTTTGGCTACGCCGTCATCAACAGCCGGACCACGCGCAAGCGCAAGGCCATCCGTGTTGAGCTGCGCGACGACGCCTACTGCGAACAATTGATCGCGCGCTACCTCGCCATCATCGAGGGGCGCGCCCAGGCCCGCAAGAGCCGAGGCCCGAAATGCAAGAGCTGCGGCCATGCTGGAGCTTGCAACTAGCTTTTCCCACCCATCATAAATTGAGGCACACCATGAACATGCGAGAACGCGAAACCCGTCTGATGGAATCCTTCGTGGCCCTGCTGGGCGACCACCGTAAGGACTTCGAGGGCTTTGTCCGTGACGTTGAGAACGTCCGCTATTGCCATACCCCCATCGACGGGCAGCAGCTCGCGCGCTGCGAATACGCCTTGCGCAACATGGAAATGCGGCTGCTGACCATCCATCGCTGCATCGACAGCAAGCAGTACGGCAATGGTCCGCTCGATGATCTGGTGAAAACCAAGAACGAGTGGGAAGGCATGAAGGCGCGAGTCGATAGCTACTTGCAGGAAATCCAGCAGGTGATCGAGGCCACGGCGACCGCCTTGCGGCCCGTTCGGCGCACGCTGGAGCATTCTTGAGTCAGTGCGACAAATCGCCTTAAAACCCTTGTCGCGCCGGCATTTTTGTTTCTATACTGCTGTCAGTTAGAAAGCAATACGTGATATCCTTGGCATACCGGCACCCTTACCGAACTGGAGCCCGTCATGACATTTGACCTCGATCTTCTGACCCCTCGCGGCCGCCGGCCGCTGACGATCCGGTGCAGCTTCGCCGGGAGCAATTCGCCCTGGCCAACGCCTCGCTGGCCCTCGAAGGCATGAACGCTGACGCGGCCGATCTTGAGATCCAAGAAGCCGCTGCTGCGGGTGCGCTCACGTCCGACGAGGCGGTGGCGCTCTACCTGGAGCGCGCACGCAAGGGTGCAGGGTCATGACCGACCAGCAAGAGGGGTACACATACCCCGGCACCCATGTCCTCAAGAACAAGGCCGAGCTTCGAGACCTGGCGGAATTGCAGCGGTTCGAGCGCGGGGCTACCGCGATCCGCATTCAGGAGTTGCGCGAAAACCCGGTGAAGGGCAATTACGACTTGGTGCATCTGCAAGCCATTCATCGGCAAGTCTTCAAGGATGTTTATGAGTGGGCCGGCGAGGTTCGCACCGTGGACATCGCCAAGGGGCCGGCGGGCGACCGAACCCTGTTTACCTTCAAGGAAGACATCCCGGCCAAGGCCGCCGAGGTTGCTGCCACCATCAAAGAGGCTGGCTACCTGCGCGGAACCGACAAGGCACAGTTCGCGGACAAGATGGCCGAGGTGTACGCGGGCCTCAATGAAATGCACCCCTTCCGCGAGGGTAATGGACGGGCGACGCGCGAGTTTCTTGGGCAGCTTGCCAAGGAAAGCGGCTACCACCTCGATTACAGCAAGGTCGACAAACAAGTCTGGAACGAGGCCGCCAAACAGTCTGTACGAGGCGATTTTGCCCCGATGCGTGAGGTGTTCTACGAAATCACGACGGTTGAACGCGCCACGGCTTTCGAGAAACTGCCCTGGCGCGAGGCGCTGGCCAAGCATCCCGAGCTGGACGGCGCCTACAAGATGCTCGCGGATGCGCAGCGGGCCGGCCAGGACGTGAATTTCCTTCGTGCCGAGATCGCCAACGAGTTGCACACCGGCCGCGCCGTGGGCGATGGCGTGTCAATGGAGGAATCGCGCCGGGTCATCGAACATGCGGCCGTCTATCGCGGGTTGATGGTGCGGGATGCCGGTGCGTTGGGTGGCCAGTATCGGGGCGACGTGGTGGCCGTCTCGTCCCATCACGTCATGCTGAAAGTCGGCGACATGATCGCCGTGCGCTACGAGCGCGAAAACCTCGACCGCGCGGTGCACGTCGGGGATCGCCTGGCGATCCAGCACGGCCATGACAAGAGCCAAGTCTATGAGCAGGGCAAGGAACCTGCCCGCGATCGCGGGCGCGACATGCAGATGGAGCGTGAGCGCGTCCTGGAGAACCACTGAACTTTCGCGCGCGAAAGCGCGCTGCATGGGAGGTATATCAATGTCCGAACTATTCAACCGAACCGGCGTGCGCTACGAAGTGGCGTGTGACGTGCTGGGCGCGATCATCGCCCACCATTCTGAAGCGCTCGCGCTGGAGCGCGAGAAGCCCATCCCCGATGACGCCGTGGTGGCGGGCATCGAGGCCGACAAGCGCGCCCTGCGCGCCCTGCGCGACGGCCTGGACCCGAAAGATGCTGCCGCCATCGAGACCGTGATCCAGCAGTACGGTCCCCAGGCGCGCGAACTCTACCAGCAGTAAGCGGGAGGGGCATGGCTTCGGATATTTCCAAGTACGGGATGGAGACGGCCTACAAAGGCGTAGAGCGTGACGCGCTGGCTGAGACCAAGCCCAGGACAAGCCCAAGGCGATCTTGCTAGGAGGCCAGCCCGGCTCCGGCAAGTCGGTGCTGGCCGCCGAGGCTGCGCGCGAGCTGCGCGACCAGGGCGGCGCCGTCGTGATCGACGCCGACCGGATGCGGGAGGAAAACCCGCGCTACAAGCAGCTCTCCCGAGACGATCCGCAGCACGCGGCCGACCGCACGCAGAAGGAAGCCGGCGAATGGGCGACCCGCCTCACGATGGCGGCCGCCGAAAACCGCCGCAATCTGGTGGTCGACGGCACGATGCGCAGCCCGAGAACATCCGCGATCTGGCCGTGCGACTCAAGGAAGGTGGCTACGAGGTCGAGGCCCGCGTCATGGCCGTTTCGGCCGAAACGTCGATGACGCGCGCGCGCCTGCGCTTCGAGGAACAGGTGGCCGAGCGCGGCACCGGCCGCTTCGTCAACCGCGAGCAGCATGACGGTGCCTATGTCGGCATGGCGCAGACCGTCGCCACCCTGGAGCGTGAAAAACTCGTCGATGCGGTGCGCCTGTACGACGCCCAGCAGCGGCCGATCTACGAGAACCGCCAGGAGCGTGGCGAATGGCAGCATGCGCCCGACGCCGCGCGTGCCCTGGAGCAAGAACGCAGCCGGCAGTGGACACACGCCGAGCGGCGCGACCACGTTTCCGCCCTGGAAGACATCCATGCGCTGGCCAAGCAGCGCGAAGGCGTGCGGGACAACGTGACCTACACCGTCCGCACGGCGTCGGATGGCAAGGTCATCACGGAAACCCACAACGTCCTTCCGCGACGCCAAGGCTGAAGACCAGCCGTCATTGATCCGCAGCGAGCGCGGGCTTACTGGCCGTGAATCCGCCTCGGTGCCTGGACAGACCAGCTACACGGAAAAGGCCGGTGTCCGGGAATACGGCAAGTGGATCGGTGGCAACGATGAAGACCTGAAGCGCGCCTATGCCGAGGTTCAACGGCCAGAGTCGGAACGCAGCATGCGGCCTTTGCTGGCAGATCGGGAAGAGCTGGCCGCCAAGCTCGATGCGGCGCGTGCCGACTTGGCGCGGTTCGAGCAGAGCCCCGCCTATCAGCGCGCGCAAGCGTTCGATCAACTGCCAAAGAAAGAGGCCCTGGAGCGCCATCCCGAGCTGGACGGCGCCTATAAGCACCTGCATGAGATCAAGCAGAGCTGGGGGCCGCAGACCACGCAAAACGACCGCGAGTTGTCCTATTTCAATGCCCGTGCGGAACTGTCCGGGCAGCTTCATCAAGGCCATGTCCCCCAGGGCAACGTCACGCTTGACGAGTCCAAGCGCGTGACTGACTTGGCCGCCAACCATCGCGGCCTGATGGTGCGCGAGGCGGGCGAACTCAAGCAGGACGTGAAGGGGGAGGTTGTGGCCACGTCCTCGCATCACGCCTTGGTAAAGATGTCCGACATGGTGGCCGTGCGCTACGAGAAAGGCCAGTTGGACCGCGACGTGCAGGCCGGCGAGAAGGTTTCCATCCAGCACGGCAACGACAAGAGCCAGGTCTATGAGCAGGGCAAGGAGCCGGCCCGCGATGCAGCGCGCGACATGGGCCGCGACATGGGCCGATAAGGGGAAGCAGCATGGCCGTCTACCAGATCGGCAACCAATCCATTCATTCCGATGATCCGGCTTTGCCGGAGGCGTTGGCCGCCATCTACGCCGCCAAGCAGCGGCCGCTTTGCTTGTGCCGCCACCCAGGTATCGAAATGTACGTGGCCAAGGTCGAGGACAAGTATTTCATCAAACGCATGCCGAATTCTGGTGGCGATCATGCCCCGGCATGTGACTCCTACGAGCCGCCGCCCGAGCTTTCCGGGCTGGGCCAAGTCATCGGGACCGCGATCCAGGAGAACCCCGACGAAGGGACAACGGCCTTGAAGTTCGACTTCTCGCTGTCCAAGGGTGCCAGCCGTTCCGCTCCGGCGCCCAGCGGCAAAGAGACCGATAGCGTCAAGACCGATGGCAACAAGCTCACCTTGCGCGGCACGCTGCATTACTTGTGGGAGGAAGCGGGGTTCAACCGTTGGGCGCCCACCATGGCCGGCAAGCGGAGCTGGTACGTCATCCGCAAGTATCTGCTTCAGGCGGCCGAGGACAAGACGGCCAAGGGCGCGAGCCTGGCCGGCATGCTCTACATCCCCGAGTCGTTCAATGCCGAGAAGAAGGCCGAAATCACACAGCGCCGCATGGCGCAGATGATGCGCATCGCCGCACCCGAGAAAGGTGCGCGGCGCCTGATGCTGGTCATCGGCGAGGTCAAAGAGCTGGCCCAGGCGCGCTACGGCCACAAGATCGTGCTCAAACATCTGCCCGACTGTCACTTCATGATGAATGACGACATCCACAAGCGCTTGCTCAAGCGTTTCGAGATCGAGCTGGGCTTGTGGGATGCCTTGGAAGGGTCGCATCTGATGATGATCGGCACCTTCAGCATTGGGGCCACGGGTGTGGCTTCGCTCGAAGAGACCGCGTTGATGTGCGTCACCGAGCACTGGATTCCGTTCGAGAGCACCTACGAGAAACTGGTCCTCGATGCGCTGACCCAGCAGAACCGGCGCTTCATGAAGGGCATGCGCTACAACTTGCCGTCCACGCGGCCGCTGGCGTGTGCGGTGGCCTCGGACACTGAGCCGGAACCCACCGCCATGTACGTGGTGCCCCCTGGCGCCAGTGACGACTACCTGGCGGCCGTCGATGAGCTGGTGGCCGGCAGCAAGTTGGTCTCGTGGGTCTGGAAGGCCGGCGACGAGCCTATGCCGCCGCTACCGGCCCTGCCGGCGTGACGCCCATGCCGTACTGCCCTGCCCTACTGCTTACCTCAATCGCCGTGCGGTTCTGTCTTTCGCGCGCGAAACCGCTTTTCCCACTCCACCAACAACAAGGACTTACTGCATGAACCGACAAGATCTGATCGACGCCATTGCCGCCGACACCGAATCCTCGAAAGCCGCCGTTGGGCGCTTCCTCGACAGTTTCATCAACCAGGTGCAAGGCACCGTGGCCAGCGGTGACGCCGTGAAGTTGAGCGGCTTCGGTACGTTCGAAAAGCCAATGTCGCCGCCCGTGCCGGGCGCAACCCGAAGACCGGCGGACCATTTCCATTCCGCCCACGGTGCGGCCGCGCTTCACGCCGGGCGCCACCTTCAAGGCACTGGTCAAGGGCTGAGGCACACCATGAAGACCTCCCTGCCCTATCCGCAACTGGGGCGGCGGTCTTGCGCGCCCTGCTGGGCGGGCCGGTCTCGGGCGCGCAGCGCCTGGCCGAAGCGGCCGCCGGCTGCCGTCTGTCGGCCGACCTTGCGCGCGTGCATCGCCATGTTCTGGCCATTCGGGCCTTGGTGGTGCGGCGCTATGTCCGCTCGCGCCCGGACCACGGCCGCGCCCGTTTGGAAATCACGCGCGCCGGCCGCCGGGCGCTGCGTCCGGCGTCGCCTCGCCTCGCCTTGTGGTTCTTGACTCCAGTGATGGCTTTGGCCGCGAGCGCCTGTACCACCACCCCGCCGGCCGCGCCCTCGCGCATGCCGCTGATGGGCTACCCCACCATGACGGGTTTGGCCCAGGTGCGCGATGCCAAGACCGGCGAAGCGTATTTCGTCCCCTGCAATCCCTGCGCATCCCCCACCGTCAAGACCCTGGCCGGCGCGGATGACGCGCGCCCCGCTGCGGCAATGCCCCGCCGGCAGGCCCTGGAGGGCGTGGTTGATCGTCGCGCCGTCCTGGAGAGTCTGGCGGCCCCTCCTGCGCCCGCTTCCGAGCCGACGCCTGCCCCTGCCGGCGTGCTTTCGCCGCCTGCCTCAACCGCCGCCGTGGCCGCCGCGACTGGCTTCACCGCTTCCGCCGCCACCGTGATCCCGCAATCTCTTGTGGTGGCGGCCCCCGTCCCGGACAAGCTGGCCGTGCTGTTCGCCTCCGCTTCGGCCGAGCTGGACGCCGAGGCGCTGCGCGCCCTGGCACCGCTGCTCCGCGCGGCGGCCAGGGTAGCCACGTCACCATTCGCGGCGGTGCCGATGCTTCTGGTTCGACGGCCGCCAATCGCACGCTTGCCGCCAAACGCGCGGCGGCCGTTCGCGCCGCCTTCCTGGCGGCCGGCGTGCCGGCGGCTCGCCTGAAGGTATCGGTTTGCGCGACCTGCTACGTCGCGCCGAATGCCACACCGGACGGCCGGCGCGCCAACCGCCGCGCTGACGTAGAGCTGGCCATGCCGTCCCAGGCTGAGACTGGCGATGCCGCCACGCATAAGGGGTGATGTCGTGAGGCCACTACTTTCGTTCGCTATCGCGCTTGCTTGCATGCCGGCGCTGGCCACCGATCAGCTTCCCGCTCCCTCGCCTGCACCCGTTGCCGCGCCTCAACCTGTGGCGCCTGTCGATGTTGCCGTGTCCGGCGCCTTTGACGTGGCGGCCGACCTCGGCCGTACTGTCTATGTCGAGGCTCTGGCCAGCTCGCACCTCACGGGCGTGCTGCGCGATGCGCTTGCGCGGCGGGGTTTGTCTTTGGTCGCTTCGCGCGACCAAGCGACGGTTGTCTACGAGCTGGACGGCGCTTTTCAGGCGCTGCGGCCGGCGACTCAGCGCCGGGCCGACATCCGCTTGGGCGACTACGCCGAAAATCCGGCGCCGCTGACCACCAAAAGCGGGCGCGGCCCCTCTGTGATGCTGTCGCTCAACCCGCTGGCCATCTTGATCGGCACCATCGCCTCGAACGTCGGCAATGCCACGGGCGCGCAGGATTCGGTCAACGCCGCGACGGCCGGCGATCCTGACGGCAAATGCCTGTCCAAGTGCGACGAATGGCGGTACAAGCAGCGCAACGTCGTTACCCTGACGCGCTCCGGCCCGGACGGTACGGCGACGTGCTCCGCACTCGCCACGGTCGAGGACGCGGCCTTGCGGCCGGCCGAGCTGATCCAGACCTCGCTCGATGCGCTGGCCAGCGCTATCGGCTTGCCCGACGCCTTGGCCGGCGCCGTCGCCCGGCCGTGACGCTTCGCTCGCCGCGCTTCCTGATCGCCCTAGCTTGTGCTGCCACCCTGTCGGCGCCTGCCTTCGGCCAGGCTCGCCAGTTTCTGGTGTATGACGGCAAGAGCTATGGGCCTGACCAGCTCGACATTGCCGCCGTTTCCCCGGTCGCTGTCGCGGCACCCAAACGCCTGTCCAATGGCGATTTCGCCGTGCCGCGTGCGGCCGATGGCCACTTCTACATCGCCGGGGCGGTCAATGGCTTCCCCGTGGTGTTCATGGTCGATACCGGGGCGCGCTTCACGACCGTGCCGGCGCGGCTGGCCAGCAATGCCGGCATCCGCGTCGGTCGCGTCACCGTTTTCGAGACGGCCGGCGGCCGCGAACGCGGCGGCCTGTCGGCCGCCAACGTCCTCGCCCTCGGGCCGTTCACGGTGCCTGATGCCGCCGTTGCCGTTCTCGACCGCCTGCAATCGCCTGTGCTGGGCATGGACGCGCTCAATCGTTTCCAGATTTCCCATGCCCACGGCTTCATGACCCTTCGTCCTGCCCCATGAACCCCTACCCTCGCGCCTGGGTGCGCTTGCCGTCCGGGCGCCGCCTCGACCTGATGAATCCTGATCCCGCCGCATGGCTTGACGAGGACTTGGCGATTCGCCTGGCGCGCACTTATCGCTGGGGTGGCGAGTCCGTTTGGCCCTGGCCGTTGTCTGTGGCCCAGCATTCGCTTTTGGTGCTCGCTTTGCGCCGGCGGTGGTCCGATGCCCTCTGAGCCGTTCTGACGCGCTCCTGGAGCTTCTACATGACGCGGAAGAGGGTTGTTGGGGTTCGACTGCATTTCGCCCTTGAAGGACGTGCTGGGCCTGTCTTTCCGGGCGGTTTCGTCTCGCCTGATGGCTGCCATTTCCGCGCGCTACGAGCTGCGCATGGACGCCGGCAGCGCACATCATCCACAAGCAGGCCGACTCGGTAGCGGCCGCCTCGGAGGCCGTGCATTGCATCGGCTGGCCTATTCATGAGGTCCGCGATGTCCTGGGGATCGTGCATCCTGTCCTCGATGTCGATCCGCTGGCTGAGACCTACGGTTGCCGACCGTGGGGCCGTGGCCGGCGGATGTTGCGGCCGAGCGATTCCTGGGCGCATTGGAATCGTTGAGGGCTGTTGAGCTGGGCCAACTTGAGGCCCAAGCCTGAAGCCCTATGGCGTCTCCCTGCGGCGGGCTTTCGTGCTGCGCATCGAGCCGTCGACCGGCGAGCCGGTCTAGTCTCGCCCTGGCGGGCTTCAATCCCTGACGCCTTCGCGCCTGCGGCTGCGCGCTGCGCTTGCCTCCTGGGGATCGCTACGCGAACCCCGCCGCGCGGGCTTGGCGTCCTCTGGGGCGCCGGACAGGGCGAGCCCTGACCGGCTGGGCCTGGCGGCCTGGTCGGGCGACTTTCGCGCGCGAAAGTCGGGAACGTGGATCTGAATCCGTGGTGTGCCGGCGCTGGTGCGCTGAATCCGCTTCGCGCGGGGCCGCACTGCACCGCTCCTTCGCCTTGATTCGTCGTCATGGTGCCCTCCGGCCGGGCTTCTCCGGTCAAGGGCGGGCTGCGCCCTGAAATCCTCACCCGTTCGGTGCTCGCCTGCGGCAGCGCTCCGCGTGCGGCTTCCGGTTTCGTTCCTTGACTGCGCCCGTCCTGCGTTGCCCCTGGACGCCGAGGCGATAGGTAGACGGTGCAGTAGCGGCCCATGCCCGCGCCCGCTGGCCAGCGTGGGTGCTCGAAGGGGTAGTAAGGCTGCAGCCTGCGGGCGACGAACGGCGAGACCTTGGGGCCTGTTCCGGCCTCCAAACCCCGGCCCGAGGGCTCCAGGTTCCGGTCGGCAGGGAAAAGCGCAAGGCCGAGGGTGCAAAAAGATGGTTTTTCTTCGTCAAACCATTGACGGTCAATAGTTCGCGGGTAGAATGACGGCATTGCTTGAATGCTTGGAGGATCTGATGCCTCGCTACCGTCAATACCGTTTCGACAACTGCGCCAACACATTGGCCGAGGCCATCGAGGCCGCCAAGCGGGCCGCTGACAACTTCGGCCCGCCGCAGACGGTGTTGGCGCAACACCGATACTTCGGGCTGGTGGCATCCAACCCGTTTGCCCGCCTGATAGCCGTCTCGCTGCAACGTACTGCCTGCGCGCCTACTCTCACTGATGCTACCGGGTGATGCGATGCGATTCCAGCGCTACGGGCACTTCTGAGTTCGCGATACCGACCGCAAGCCGTCTTCCTTCTGCGCGCAGAAGGCCGAACGTGAGGCGTTGCTGCGTTGTTTGCCGACCAGGTGGCGGCCGCGCAGATCGGTGTCGATGAGGAAATGCAGCATCGGCGGCGCCGGGAGCGCGACCTGGCGCGTAGTCAGCGGCAGGTTGATAAATGGCGCGAGGCGCGCCGTCGCATCCGCACCTACCCCTGAACCTGTCCGTGCGGCCCTGCTGGGTTACTGGCAAGCCTGTTGCTGGCCTGGCGATCCCGTTTATTCTCCTCCCAGCACATGTACGACCACGGCCGCTTGCAACCCGACGCCGGCGCTGACCCAGGAGTGACCATGCCCCAGCCCTCATTGACCATCCGGCGCGCGCGCGACCTTTTATCGCGACCAGCTTCTCAGCTCGCCTCATGCCATCGCCTATCTGAAGTCTCGCGGCGCGTAGGCGACACCGCCGCCCGCTCTGGCTGGGGTATTCCCGGCGGGGTTCCAGGCGCTGCGGGCGGCTTTCCCGGATCTGATAGCGACTGTCGCCTTGCAGACGGCTGGCTTGGTGGCCATGAACGACGCTGGCTGGCGCTACGA